>NZ_BAABMO010000009.1:0-113052 GCF_054767435.1 Proteus sp. MB838 | reverse complement strand
ACATAGTATCAATAAGTAAAAAAAACAGATTGATTTTATTAAAATAATAAATAATTAATTTATTATAAATAATCAGTGTGATTTTTTTATTTCTTATCCGTTATTCTGATAAAAATAGACTACAAATGAAATAACTATTTCATTTTCAGCAAAAAAGTTTTACCGATCTCTTCTTTCAAAATGATTGAGACATAGAAAATTTAGAATGGAAATTCCAACTTACTCATTTGCAATTTGATCAATCCCTATCCTGCTTTAACGCTCACCACCTAAATATTAACATTTGTATAAATCATTTATCCAATGTCAATATTAACAACTATTTTTGATCAAAATAACCTCTTATTGCCTACTCAATCATCATCATTAATAAACTGTAAAATAGCAAATGTTACTTTTTTTATATATGACAGATAAGATAGCTTAATTTACGACCAAAAATAATACGTTTTTTATTTTTATTTGTCTTTTTTTAAGCATGTTTTCCGATGGTTTGAGAAGAGTAGCCTTAGCCATTTCTTAGCGCTAATCAGCTAATATCAATGCTTAACAAAAGAGATGATGGGTTCTTCTAAGAAAGGTATTGATAAAAAGACTGCTTTTTTAAACAAAAAAGCAAACTTATTTTTATCATTTTTATTTATTGTGATATTGATTATCATCAACATTACTCAAATAAAGAGTAGAATTGGTGGGAAATAACTTTTTGACAGACAACACACAATAAGCAGATTGATATAACAAATTTATTCAAAATAGTTATTTATCACTATTTTTTATCATAAAAACAAATAACCTCAGTTACGCAACTCATTACTCAACGATCTCATTTTTATGTAACAAATAAGATAAAAATATTGTTAGCCATCTTTCTGTCACCATCAACTATAATTATTTACGTAACAACGCCCAATAACATGAGCAATAGTTTAGAAGTCGATTAGCCTTTTATCGACCATGCTCTTTTTGATTCTCGCTAACCTTTAGTATTTTCTTTTCCCCGTACTTTTACTTAATCTTTTTAATCATTTTTGTATCATGATATAATACGAAAAATAAGCCTCTAATTATTTCTAATAGAAATTACAATGGTGCATTTATTTCGTTATTCGATGATTTTTTTCTTCTATAAGTCAGACTCATCTTCTTGATAAAGATATAAATAATGTAATATTGAAATAGATATTTTATACAATAAATAGATTAGTATGTTTTTTCAACCAGTATAATAAGATTACTTATTGGTAGCATTTCCCCTACAGCTTGTTTACAAAAAAGAATTTATATCCTAATGATATGTATCAACAATCAACACTTCCCCCCATTCATCAGCTTTACTGTAGCCCCCTGCGGTGTCATCTACACAACTTTTCTCCTCCCCTGACTTGCTTTAAGTGCACTTTTATCAAAAATATTTCTCAAAAAGCAGTAGGTTAACGATCGTCAAATAAAGAATAATGATAAATAATTCATCGAATATATTGAAATTGTTTGAGAATATCATCGAGTGATATGTACGACACCAAAGTTTTCAATAGAGGCATGTAAGTAAATGCATCTTGTCTTAAGCCCTTTAGTAACGATTTTGTGTGCTAGGACAATTAATAGACTCATCAAATGGGTTTTTAGTAGGAAAGCCTACCCGCCTACTCGGCTTAACATAATTTTAAAATGCGTTTTTTGATTTAAAATAAGTTTCCATTGATAAATGGTTTTTTATTATAGATAACTTTATTCTTTCATCTAAACAAAGATTGATGATACATGTTATCGATCTTATTCAGCCATAAACATAGTTTCACAATGAATAATTACACATATGAAATAGGTTACCTTTAACCACCAGTATTAATACTTAGTTAATTTTCTATTATTTATAATGCTAAACTGTATTAAATAGCGTTTAAAATAAGCTAAATTCCCTCGTTTTCAGTTATTGTTTTATATTCTACTTTTGTTGATATTATCCCCACTATTCTTATAAAACACATTAACAAGCTCTATTGCTGTGGGGATAACCTCTATTTATACTCACAAAGTATTATATTTTATATCCATAAAGTATTAAGCAGGATGCTCAGAAGCAATTTTCCAATTAATTGCACTGACACTTTTTTCTAAACTTATCCTGCAAACAATGGCTTCTATCTCTTTTTGCTCAGCTGGAGTAGCCAACACTTCAGCACAAACTTCTAATTGACTAGGCATTGGTGTATCTGCGCTACTTAACGATTGTAATCTCACGTGTAAACCATTTATGGCTTGCAAAATAAGTGTTCTTACCAAAACTTCATCGTGGGTATCACAAACAATACGAATAGAATAGCGTTGTTCAATATCTGTCGCTTGATATTGCGGTTGGGCATTTATTCGTTGAGCCGCTTCCCGTAATAGAATATTGGCACAAAGAATAAGCAATGTCGCTACGGTAGCAAGTCGATAGAGTCCAAGTCCACATAACACACCAATGCCCGCAGAGCACCAAAGTGTCGCCGCGGTATTAAGACCTCGAATATTCATTCCTTCGCGCATAATCACCCCTGCGCCTAAAAAACCAATACCAGAAACCACTTGTGCAGCAATCCGTCCTGGGCTATCGGGTGAAGTTTCAATGGAGCTTAAGATAAATACCGCAGCACCGGTCGCCACTAAAGCATTGGTGCGAAGTCCTGCCATTCTTTGACGCCATTGTCTTTCGGCACCAATCAAAGCACCAAGACACATTGCAACAACCAAATTTAAGATATAAGGAGTCATAGCCATTTTAATTTCCTCCATAAACAATGGCTAAAAAAAACACGCCGTTATACGGCTAATGAAGTAATACAACAACGGATCTTTGGCTACAGCAATCTAGGAGGAGGAAATAAGGAGAAAAAAACATAGCACATAAAATCACCTCTTAGTAATAAGAGCATCTCAAGGTTAGTGCGATTCTATGTAAAACGAGGTTCAAGAAGTGCACTGCCCACCGATAGGTAAGCAGTTTTAGCGGAGAAAACGGCTTACCTATTTATTTTTTGCATTAATTTACTACTTTGCGTATCCATCTGTTTTCTCTTCGTCAAAATTTGGCTGGTAGTATAAATAGACCATTGCACAATGTAAATGAACGCTTCCTAAACCAATCATTTTTGTTGTACTGGTCGAACAAAAGTGCCTTCACCACCTTCTTTTTCATTAAAAAACCAAATACCATTCGGATATTCAGGCAGTGAAACCAAGTACATAATGCCTTCATTAAATTCTTCAATCAGTAAAATGGTTCCTTGACGATCTTCACAGCCGTCCGTTTTTACTACAACATGATCATTAACGTTCATTTTTACTCCTGATAAAAATTCTCATTACCTTCTTTTTATTTTACCCATAAAGAAAAAGCCTGCCACCAGAAGGTGACAGGCTTGAAGAAAATTTTTAAAAGGCTTTTATTACAGAGCTGTTACGTTAGCAGCTGCTGGACCTTTTGCACCGTTTTCAATTGTGAATTCTACGTTCTGACCTTCAGCCAGAGTTTTGAAACCGTTACCTTGAATGGCAGAAAAGTGAACGAATACGTCTTTGCTTCCGTCTGCTGGAGTAATAAAACCAAAGCCTTTAGACTCGTTGAACCACTTAACTTGACCTTTCATTTTGTCAGACATGTGACTTTCCTATATATCAATAAAACGTTGCCTTCTCGGCATCTACTGGCCTGAACTACCTATAACTTATGGGCACACATGAAGAAAACGGTCAAAAAGCGATGCTGTTTAAAACTCATTAACTTAGAATGTCAATCATAAATCAGGTCTGTATTTAGGCCTTACTCATTAACGCATGAGACAGGGTTAATAGCAATAGTTTTATGCATTGAAAGATTAAAAAAATGCAAATTGCACATAAAAAATACAAATTCGCCTCTATTTTTGTCACTGTGTATAAAATTTATTTGATATTTTATAGCAATTATTAACAGCAAGTAGGAATAGTCTTAAGAGACTAACAATAACAGTTAAGCGTCGAATTTAAAAAAACTGTTCTATCTGCTGATCCTGTCTCCATGATAATCTATTCTTAAGAAACAAATTTGCAACATTCATCTTTTAAGGTATTTACAATGAATGTATTAAAAGACATTTTAGAGCGTGATTTAGCACGTATTAATGCCGCAGAAAAGCGTGATGGCAAACCACACTTTAATAGCCAATTTTTAAAAAATCATATTTGGCTTTGCGTCAGTATGGTGTTGTCATATTTATTACTGGCCGCTTTGCTTATTTACTCTCCTTACTTTGGGGTCATTTCGCTGACTCTTTTCACTTTGATGTTTATTGTGATGGCAGGAATACTGCTATTTGATATCAAACCTATTTATAAGTTTGATGATATCGGCGTTCTTGACCTTAGAGTTTGCTATAACGGTGAATGGTATACTTTTGAAAAATTATCTGATGAAGCGATTAATGAGATACGCCAGCACCCGGCTATCCCAGCGCAAATAAAAGAAGACATCAATGACATTATACGCACAAAACAAGAGATACACTTTTATGACGTGTATCTAATCGCATTCGATCCCATCACCAAACCGATTTCGTCAGAAAAATTATCACCCCAAGTCTAATACTATGAGAAATTCTCCGTGTTATTGCACACAACACGGAGAACCTTAATCATTTTTTAGCCATATTGTCCATAAACCAATCAAACAGTTAATTAATCTATTTTTTAACGTTGACACCCTAATATATCATCGCTATTATGCGCCTCGTTCTCAAGAGAACACAATTCCTCCATAGTTCAGTCGGTAGAACGGCGGACTGTTAATCCGTATGTCACTGGTTCGAGTCCAGTTGGAGGAGCCAAATTTAGAAAAGCCCGCTTTATGCGGGCTTTTTGCTTTTTTAATGCCCATTATTTCTTTTCTTATATTTATCACTTTTATTCATTGTCTAATTTTAAGACACTGCTGCAAAATGATCTTTAAGTGACTCTTTTCTTACTTATGATATGGCAGAATGTGGCTTTTTAGGGCGGTAAGAATATCAACACAGTATATATACTGTGCCCAAATAGGTATAATTTTAGATAAAACACATAAATCAGTTATTTTTTAACCACTTAAGCTATTATTTTATTTTTTTTACTTTACAACTGCCCTCTCTCTCGCTATTATTCACCTCGTTCTCAAGGGAACACAATTCCTCCATAGTTCAGTCGGTAGAACGGCGGACTGTTAATCCGTATGTCACTGGTTCGAGTCCAGTTGGAGGAGCCAAATTTAGAGAAGCCCGCTTTATGCGGGCTTTTTGCTTTTTAACCGATAGCATCTCACACTGAGCATACTGAAAAATAAATTTTTCTCTGTTTCATCCTATAAATCCCGGCATCTTTTTCATTATCTTGTTCATTATTCGCTGATAATTGATGCAACTTGCTGTTTATCTATCCATTTAAACAAATATCTACGATTGGCCTTTGACATCTCAATTTTACCACTATATGATACACGCCACTTAATGATGTTCCTCCATAGTTCAGTCGGTAGAACGGCGGACTGTTAATCCGTATGTCACTGGTTCGAGTCCAGTTGGAGGAGCCATTTCTATTAGTATTACCCTCGTAACTATTTGATTTTATTCTCTGTTTTCCCTCACACACAATAAAAAAATACCATTAAAAGGTAGCTATTTAATCGTTTTCGTATTACTATTCATTTCCGGCTTGACTATCCAGTCCAATCCAATCGTTGATCTTTCGATTTTCCTAAGACACACGGAGCCGGTATATGACCACTGCACAACCTATCACCCTCACTATTCGCCGTCCTGATGATTGGCATGTTCACTTTCGTGATGATGACATGCTAAAAACCGTTGTTCCTTATACCAGTCGTTATTTTGGCAGAGCTATCGTAATGCCAAATCTTGTTCCCCCGATCACCACCATTGAAGCCGCCCGTCGTTATCGTGATCGCATAAAAGCAGCTATTCCAAGTGGCGATAAATTCGAACCATTAATGACCTGCTATTTAACGGATAGCACTCTGCCATCAGAAGTTGAACAAGGTTTTTTACAAGGCGTATTTACTGCTTGTAAACTTTATCCTGCCAATGCGACGACAAATTCTAGTCATGGTGTTTCCGATATCAATAAAATCTATCCTATTCTTAGTGTGATGGAAAAAATAGGTATGCCATTGCTTATTCATGGGGAAGTTACTGCATCAGATATCGATATTTTTGATAAAGAAGCTCGTTTTATTGATAACGCGATGGCTCCCGTTCGCAAACAATTTCCTGCCTTAAAAATTGTTTTTGAACATATCACCACCAAAGAAGCGGCACAGTATGTCTTAGAGGGAAATGAATTTCTTGGTGCAACTATTACACCACAACACTTAATGTTTAACCGTAATCATATGCTTGTCGGTGGTGTGAAACCGCATTTGTACTGTTTACCTATCCTTAAGCGTAATGTACACCAAGAGGCATTAAGGCAAGCCGTTGCATCAGGCCATTCGCGTTTCTTCTTAGGTACTGACTCCGCACCTCATTTACAACATCGCAAAGAATCATCTTGTGGATGCGCTGGCGTGTTTAACGCCCCCACCGCTTTAGCAGCTTATGCTAGCGTATTTAAAGAGCTCAATGCCCTTTCTCACTTTGAAGCCTTCTGTTCACTCAATGGCCCACGTTTTTATGGTTTACCGGTTAATGAAGGCTCTATTACCTTAACGGAAAAATCTGTTACTGCACCTGCAAAAATTATGAGTGGTGATGAAGCATTAATCCCCTTCTTAGCAAATGAAGATATTCATTGGGATATTAGTGTCGATTAATCAATTAGTGACTTGATATCTTCTCTTTATGCACCATATAACCCCTTATCTGGGATAGTTATGGTGCATATTTTTTGCTATTCCTCGTTGTACTTTTTCATTTTTCATCAAAATTTAGCTTTTTTATTGCGCCAAATTTCGTATACTGGAAAGTAACCACTTAGTGGGGGCTTCTCTCTTAGTCAAAACCGGTTGTATGATTAGGAGGTATTATGAGTAGAAAAAATGAAGTTATTCAAACACATCCTGTTGTAGGCTGGGATATTAGCACTGTAGATATCTATGATGCGATGATGCTACGTTTACATTATCTTCCTGAAAACGAACACCATCCAGACAATGCAGTGGTTGATAAAACACTTTGGCTTACTACTGATGTAGCAAAACAGTTGATTTATATTCTTCAAGCAGGTATTGATAAAATTGAATCATCTGAAGATTTTGTATCAGACAACACCAAGCATTGATAAAAAGATAAGTTCGAGAAAAGCATTAAGACACCAAGCAGGAGTACTTTCGTACTCCTGTCTCGTTTTTATTGTTATAATCACCTTTCATTTTTATTTCGTTTATCTCTATTATCTATCCCTAACATTTTAATTTTTCATACTGTTTTTTTTAATTAGTTATTATTATAAATTAATTTATATTTAATTAAGTTATTATAATTTTCTTTTTATTCGATATATCTTTCACAAAATGATATATAACCCGAATTGACATAAAACTATGTTATCTTTATTTTAATAACTTGAAAATAGATATCACAAGGAAGTTATTAGTGAAAATATTAATTATTGATGAGTGTTACTTTACTCGTAATGGTATTCGGCATTTCTTCTTAAAAAAAAATGTAAGGCATGAAATTATTGATATGTCTTCTATTGAAGAAGCTAATCATTATATTAATAACTCTATGCCTGATATTATTTTTATTGATCTCACTAAATATTGTCGTGAAGTGGCACATTGTCAGCACTTACAATATTTCTTTTCACTGACTCAAGAGTGTCGTTTATACCTCTATATTGATGCCAACTATCCGGACAAAGATAGACCTATCGCCTTGACAAATAACTGTTTTATCCTTGCTAAACGAGTACTACCTTGGGTATTAGAGAGAACATCAACATTAACTTCTCGTTGCCAAGTTTTTTTCCCCACTTATAAACATTCTCTTTGCTCAATATTTAGCATACAAGAACAAAAAATCATAAATTACTGGATGGGAGAGTTGCCTAACTATCAAATTGCCAAAAAATTAAAAATTAGCAATAGCACCGTTTATTCGCATAAAAGACATATTACTGAAAAAATAAATGTAAAAAATAGAATTGAACTCTTCTTTATATATAATATATTAAAATATATCTATGAGAAATAAATACAAACTTATCGTTTAATGATTGATATATTTTATGAAATAAAATCATGAAGCTAATAGTTTAATTAATTGGAGGAATAACAAATTCCTATTACTTAACATTGAACTCTATAATAGGATTATAAATATGGGTGAACATATCAAAAATTAAAAATATTTAATCACCTAAGAGCAACGTTTTATAACATAAAAAATCTTCTTCATATTCAATATGACACTAAACATATTAATAAGCACAATATGTCATAGCATGACTCACTTCACTCTTACAGCTATCCTAGAGTGAAGTGAGCACCAATAGAGTCATCAACAACAAAAAGACACTATTGCTACATACTATTAGGCGATACGCTCAATCTTTGCCGGTAATCCTTGACGTACAGAGGCACCAGAAACCCAATCTAACCAAGTATTCGTTATTTCTCGTGTTGGATCAGCAAAGCCTAAGTCGTTTAAGTTAATACCACTACCTATTGCTTTATCCATAGCTAATGGTTGCCCATCTAAATAGTGTTGACGTGAGCCTAGCTCTTTATGTCCATAACCATGTTCAATCGCTAACACTCCAGGCATAACCCCCTCTAATAAACTAATTTCAGCCTCAACCTCTCCACCAGGGGTCACTATGCGCACTTTATCACCATGCTTGATCCCCCATTTTTTACCATCTAGCGGATTAATCGCGACTAAATTGCTTGGTTTTACCATTCTTAAACGTTGGATCATGCCCGTTGAGCTACTTACCACATGAGATTTAAAGGACATCAGTTTTAATGGCCATTGCTCTTGTGGAAAATGTTGATGTATATCGCTACCGTCAGATAAACGCGGTGGATAATAAGTTGGGCAACCACTATATCGCTCACCGGTAATAGCATGATGATTCTTCGCTACATTTTCATTCCAGATCTGTAATGGTTTCTTCCATTGCGGGCCTGTCGCATCACCATTCCATGCTTTATCATAAGGGGCAAAACGCCCACCACGAGTATAAATATTCGCCACCCTTAGGACTTCTTCTTCTTTTAAAGTGGCAGTAATAGCAGGAAGAATACGATCGACACCACTTAATAAAATATCTTCATGGCTGGCAGGTGCTACAGGCTGTTCGCCCATAAAGGCAATATTAGCCGCTACACGCAGATAATAATCTTCAGCACTATTAATTGCGTGGAAATGCCCATCTTTATCTTCTAGCGCATTTTCACCAAAACCGGGTAAGTCTAATGCTTTAGCAACCGCAATGCAGAAAGTTTCCATTGATATAGGTTGACCATCGGCTGTTTTCGCCACACGAGGCTCTACAATCGGCCAACGTGCCGTACTGGCTTTGACTTGTACACCAGACCACGGCGCACTAAATCCCCAACTTTCAAAGTTATGCGTATCAGGCACAATATAGTCCGCCTGTGCAGTGGTCTCATTCATAAAAGCATCGATACCAATAATCAATGGTAGATGCTGTGGATCTTTAAGACGCGCTTCCATAACTTGGCGAATACCTGCAATACCGTATAGCGGGTTCGTCATATTGGTTATCCATGCTTTTAATGAATAAGGATAACCCGCTAATGCCGATCCCAGTTGCTCTGTTAATTGCCCTGCGGCAAACGGATACCACGGTGCTTTAGCAGGATAAGGAGACTCCCCTTTCGCGATCCGTTCACGATATTCATCAGATTGTTCATAGGCCGCTTTACTGCGCGATAGCACCATTCCTTTAGGCTTAATTTTGCCTTTAAAGCTATCCATGTTGTAACGAGGGCCATCTATCGCACCATTAAATTTACCTCCACCGACAGATACTCCCCCTTTCAGGTTTAGATTTCCAATTAAAGCGTTTAGCATGATGACACTCCACGCCGTATAGAAACCATTTCCCCCCATCATGCCACCATGTGAGATAACCGCAGCTTTTCGTCCGTAGTCAGTAAATTCACGCGCTAAGGCAACAATAGTGCTTTCAGGTACTTTACAACGTTCACTATACTCCGCCAATGACATGCGACTTGCAGCTTCAGTTAATAATTGGAAACTTGATTTTACTGTAACCTCAATACCTGTTTTTAATGTCACTTTTTGAGTAACAAAAAGCTGTGCTCTGTCTACTTGCGTCGCTGCTGTAAGCTGTCCATTAAGGGCTATAACCATATTTTGCGCTTCGCCATCATCGGCAATATCCTCAAGATGCGCGGCGGTTAACATCTGCCCTGACAGTGGATGATTTTCATCACTAATGACTAAATGTGTCGCATTAGTCCAGCTTCGCTCTCCAACATTATTCATCGACACTTCACTGGGCACCGATAAATACTCAGCATTATAGCGTTTGTTTTCAATGATCCAGCGGATCATACCCATCACTAAAGCAGCATCTGTTCCCGGTTGTACGGGTACCCAATGACCATGATCATTCGCTAACGTGGTGGTTAATGGCAAAGCAGGTGCCACAACTACATAGTTAAACGAACCACGAATACGCGCATTCGCTAATTGGCGACCTTGGCGTTTAAATGGATTACCTGATTGCGCAGGTGAGGTACCTAAAAATAGTGCAAATTCAACATGATCCCAATCAGGCTTCACATGAGCGTTTTTATCCAGATCATTCATTAATGCACCGGAGCCGGCACGATACGCTAATCCACAATAAGAGCCATGAGCACCAAAATTTTTACTACCAAAGGCATTTTGTGCAAAGCGACGAATAAAACTATCTCGGCCATCATCCCCAGCATTAGTAACTAATAACTGATTTGCTTTAGGTCCTAGGGCTGGCTGTTTAGGATCAATGGGTGTTGCTAAATCGCGGATAGCACGTAAGCCATCAACATGTCCTTCACCAAATAAATCGCCCCCCTCAACCACTTCTTTGATCAGTTGCTCAAAGCTAATTCGTTGCCATTTCCCCTCACCTCGTTTACCCACTCGTTTCATGGGTTCAAGAATACGAGTAGGACTATCGAGGCTTTCCATCATCGTCGCACCACGAGCACAAGCCGTAGAGCGGTTAGCTAAACCACTTTCGCCCCCCATTTTTTCAAAGGCTTCTTTTATTGGCATGTTATAACCAAAATGGATATCCTGAGATAATGGGTGATAAGGATTTCCTGCAATACGTAATACTTGATTATTGTTACGATCGACTCTCGCACGCACACCGCACTGAGTCCAACAACCAAAGCACTGAGTCATACAAACAGCTTGATTGGTATTAGGTTGCCAATTCGCTTTCGCCGTGATTTTACCTTCTGGTAATAAAGAGTTACCGTTGATCCTATCCAAAGTAACCTTACCAGAAGTCCCATCAACGAGACCGTCGACAGCACGCTTAGCAACATCGCGATAACTGGCAGCAAATGCGGCAATACCACCGATAACCAATCCACCTTTAAGCCATTGACGTCTTGTAAACTTAGCCATGCTGTACTCTCCTGACAACCCAACGAATACTTTCTCTGAATATAATGGTTAACGCTATCCAAAGCCCAAATGTTCCAACAATCGCTAATAATCCATCATTACCCAGCGGGAACTGATAAGGATTGGTAATAATGTTATATTTGGGAATATATTGGCTTCCCATTAACATTAGCCAACGTAATACCCACGCTAATCCCATTGAAATAAAAGCCATTACAGTAATAAATGCCACTGAGCGTGCCTGTTTTGCCATTAATCCGCCCATAGCAACAGACACTATCCATAAGGTAATAACCCCTATCGCACTCCACCAGCCTAAACTTCCTATTGTCAATTGTTGCCTAATGGCTTGTCCTGAAATAGTATCCCCCGCAATCCAAAAACCTGTACATACAGCAAGTAACATTAAAGATCCGATAAACCACATAGCCAGTTCACGCTGATACACAGGCTCTCGTCGCGTACCTAATGCTAATAGCGTAGGCAATACTTGCATGGCACTAAAAAACAGTAATATCGGCAGCCAGTAGGTATAAAGCACCGGTCTTGCTTTTAAAATAGAAGCTTCACGGCCGGTATAGAGCAATAAACCTATCGAGGTTAAGGCGCAGGCTAAAGCAACCCAACGCGTTAACTTATATTCACGTTTCCACACTAAACGCACGACCATGGCAATAAAGTACAAAATACTAAATGCAGAGAAGAGTGGCAGTAATAGTGATCCCCATGCCATCCACGACCAAGGTGTTGGATAAGCATAAAAATGCCAAACACGTGCGGTTTGATGGAGATCAGCGGTTAATGCTAAAGGGGCGGTGATCCCCGCCGTAACAGCAATAAAAACCGCAACAGCTTCTAAACGAGGATTACCTGTACGCCCTTTCCAACATTGCCAGCATGCATAAAGTGTTGCGCAACACGCAATGCCGATAAAAAAGAAATATTGCACTGCCCAAGGTAACCAAAAGTATTCTTGGGGGATCGCTATCACTTCTTGAATTTGCGAAACGGATGAAATCATGAGTGAACCTCCTGCCATAATGCGGGTTGCCCTTGTCCAACTAATGGCTGCACAAATGCATCATCTAAACCAAGATAAAAAACTTGTGGCAAGGTGCCACTTTCTGGTTTAAGTACTTTTAATTCATGTTCATGCTCGCGGATCATTTTACTTATTGTGCTGTGTGGATCTTTCATATCACCGATAATACGAGCGCCCCCCACACAAGATTCAACACAGGCAGGTAATAACCCAACTTCTAGGCGATGAGCACAAAAAGTACATTTATCGGCTGTCTGAGTGGAATGGTTGATAAAACGGGCATCATAAGGACATGCTTGCACACAATAAGCACAACCTACACAACGTTCATTATCAATCACGACAATCCCGTCTTTGCGTTGAAATGTTGCTTGAACAGGGCAAACAGGTACACACGGAGGCTCGTCACAATGGTTACATAATCTAGGGAGTAAGACGTTCGTTATTCCCTCTTGCCCCTTGATAGCAACTTGATATTGGTTTACTGTCGTCCTAAATTGTCCTTGTGGCGTTTGGTTTTCAATCGTACAGCTCACTGTACAAGATTGACACCCAACACAACGACGCAGATCGATCAGCATGCCATAACGTTTATCCTCTGAGCCTTCACGGCGCTCTGGGGATAGTTTAATGCCTGCTTGAGAGAGAGGAACCAGTGAAGCACCTGCGGTAAGGACCCCTAATTGTTGTAAGAATTTTCGTTTACCAAGATCCATATTTGTCTCCAGTATCACTCAGTAAATACCTGCCACATTGAGCGAAGGGAATAGAAAATAAGTATTTATGGCATTGTAAAAATTACTGAGTCCTCCACCTATTGTGGTTTACCACATACTCGGTGCGAACTTGATCCAAAACAATATTTAACATTAGATAGTTATGACGATAAAACAGACAATTGGGATAAAAAAAATCGCTAGTTTGAGCTTATTACTGCTCTTTTTTCTACTCTCTTCTTCTGCGGTTGCCAAAGAGTGGACTATTGGTGTGTTAGCGTTGCGAGGCGACGCCTCAACACAAAGACATTGGCAACCGCTTATCGATACCTTAGATCAACAAATACCCACAGATAGCTTTCTGCTGTTACCACTTAACTTGTCAGAAATGAAGCAAGCCGTGGCAGACAAGAGAGTAGATTTTCTATTGACGAATCCAGCGCAATTTGTCCAGCTTGATAGTGCATATCCGCTACGTTGGTTACTCTCTTTACGCTCGGGTTATGAGCCTGATAACACAACAAGAAATGTGATTGGTAGCCTTATTTTGGTGCGCAAAGACAGCGCAATCACATCGATTCATGAATTAGTCGGAAAGCGTGTTGGCGCCATTGCACCAGATGCCTTTGGTGGATATCTGTTAGGTTACAAAGCACTGCGTGAAGAAGGGATTGATCCTGAACAGGATTTTACATTACGTTTTAGTGGTTTTCCGGCTGATGCGTTACTTTACTTATTACGTGATGGCGATATTAATGCAGCGATCATCCCAGTTTGTTTATTAGAAAATATGGATAACGAAGGTCTTATTAATAAAGAAGATTATCGTCCATTATTAAATTATTCTACCAATACTTCTTGTTTAACCAGTACTCCGCTCTATCCTAATTGGTCATTTGCTGCATTAGATACTGTTCCTGACACATTAGTGGATAAAGTAACACGAACATTACTCAATGATGAAAGCGACGCCATGAAATGGGGGGCTCCCGCTTCTCATTCTCAAGTGGAAAATTTACTCCGAGAAGTCAACCAACACCCAAGGCAGCGACAACTTTGGCAAGATGCGAAAATTTGGGCTATCCAGCACCGTTTTATTATCGGATTATCATTGGGTGCCATTATATTACTGGTTTTCAACCAAATCTGGATTAGTTATTTGGTCAGAAGACGTAGCCATCAATTAGAACAAGCGCATATCCATTTAAGAGAGCAAAAAGAGGCATTAGAACAAGCTCAGCGTTTAAATATTTTAGGTGAAATGGCGTCAGGCTTTGCTCATGAGCTTAATCAACCTCTTTCTGCGATCAAAAGTTATGCCCAAGGTAGTGCGCTCCGTCTAGAAAAAGAGAACAAAAATCATCCATTACTCCCCGCTTTACGACAGATAGACCAGCAAGCCCAACGTGGCGCAGATATTATTCGCAATCTACGTTTATGGGTAGGTAAGCAATCAGCAAATAGTGATACAGTGCCACTGTCAGAACAAAATATTGCCCAATGTATTGAACATATTTGGCGGTTATTACGTATTGATGAAAAATATCCACAAGTGACTCTGATCACTAAGATTGATAAACATGATACCCTATACTTACCTGAAACATTATTAGAGCAAATATTATCTAATTTGATCACCAATAGCCTACAGGCGGGTACTAAAGTGCTACAGATAAGCACCCATAAAGCGCCAGATAGGTTGTTAATTGTGATCAAAGATGATGCGGGAGGAATGAGCCATAGCCAGCTTGAACAACCTTTCTCCCCTTTTCAAACCACCAAAACAGAAGGTCTTGGTTTAGGTTTGGTGATTTGCCAACGCTTACTAAATTCACAAGGTGCTGATATTCACATAGAAAATCAAAAAGATAAGCAAAATAATGTTGGATTAAAAATCACCCTTATTTTCCCCAATAACAATAATTAGAGGAAGAAAAATGCCAACAATTCATCTGGTTGATGACGATCTCGCCGTCACCGATGCTTGCCAATTTCTATTAGAAAGCTTAGGTTATGCGGCGCAGGTTTGGAATGACAGCGAATATTTTCTCCATAATATTGACCTTTATCAGCAAGGGGTTGTGCTGTTAGACATGAGAATGCCTAAAGCAGATGGTAGACAAGTACATCAATATTTAATTGAAAAACACAGTACGCTAGCAGTGATTTTCTTAACGGGTCATGGTGATATTCCGATGGCGGTTGAAGAAATAAAAAAAGGTGCTATTGATTTTTTACAAAAACCCGTTGATAGCAATGCATTACTCTCTGCACTGAAATCCGCCTTTACTGAAACTGCAACACGCTTTACGGCTGATGATATCCGTCGCCGTTATGCTTCACTCACACCAAAAGAAAAAGATATTGCATATTATGTTATTCAAGGCCTAATGAATCGAGAAATTGCTGAAACTGCCTGTGTTTCTATCAGAACAGTTGAGGTACATCGAGCAAAAGTAATGGATAAAATGGCCGTTAAAAATATCGCAGAATTAGTTACCGCATTACAAGGAATTGATATTGTAGCGCCAAATTTATGACAAAATTTCTGATCTGCGGTAAAAAGTGTCACAATATAGAATATTCATTGGAAAAATAGTAAATAGATAGGCTTATGATAAAGTCACCTCCATTTAAAACATCATTTTTACAGCCCAAATATTGGCTGACATGGTTGGGGATAGGATTACTCTATCTTCTCGTTCTGCTCCCTTATCCCGTTATCTACTGGTTGGGTACAAGGCTAGGTCGTTTATCTAAAGTCTTTTTAAAAAAACGTGTACAAATAGCAGAACGTAATCTTGAGCTATGTTTTCCTGACATGCCTAAAAATGAACGTGAAGCGTTAGTGAATAAAAACTTCGAATCCGTAGGTATGGGGCTATTTGAAACAGGAATGGCTTGGTTTTGGCCTGATTGGCGTGTGAAACGTTGGTTTAAAATCAGTGGTAGAGAAAATATTCAAAAAGTACAAGAAACTGGCCAAGGTATTATTGTCGTTGGTATACACTTTTTAACTCTAGAGTTAGGTGCACGTATATTTGGCATGCTAAACCCCGGTATTGGTGTGTATCGCCCTAATGACAATCCAGTTATGGACTGGTTACAAACTTGGGGTCGTTTGCGTTCTAACAAATTTATGTTAGATAGAAAAGATGTCAAAGGTATGATCCGCAATTTAAAAGCTGGAGAGATCCTCTGGTATGCCCCTGATCACGATTACGGCCCGCGAAAGAGTGTCTTTGCCCCACTTTTTGCCGTAGATAAAGCAGCGACAACAACAGGAACCTATATTCTAGTCAAAACCAGTCATCCGGCTCTGATCCCGTTTACACCAAAGCGCTTACCTGAAGCAAAAGGTTATGAACTAATTATTTCACCTGCCGTAGCTGATTTTCCCATCGATAGTGAAGAAAACACCGCTATCGCAATGAATAAAGTGGTCGAACAAGAAATTTTACGTGCTCCTGATCAATATATGTGGTTACACCGTCGTTTTAAAACCCGCCCACCTGGAGAAGCTTCTTTATATAATGAGATAAAGAAAGTACACTAGTCCCCATCAGTGACTGTTTTAATAAAAAAACAGTCACTGACAAACAGATTGACTCTCTTAACCAAGATTAAAATACAAGACTAAAATCATAAAATTAGCCATACTCACTACTATTATTTCCTGCAAATAAACACATTATAAAGCACTACCTATCGTTGTTATTTTGTATTATGGCGATATTCTTATTTAAGAATAGATAACCAACATTGAGATAAAAAAGACAACGCAAACACCATTATTCTCACTTTATGTGCTTCGTTTACATTCTTAGATAAAGGAGTGACATGAACCTAAAGCCCCGCAACAATTCTTGGAAACGAAATCTCTACATTGTCTGGTTTGGTTGTTTTTTAACGGGTGCCGGCTTTAGCTTGATTATGCCTTTTCTACCATTGTATGTAGAAGAGCTTGGCATTAAAGATCATGAGTCCTTAAACCTATGGACTGGTGTTGCTTTTAGTATTACTTTTCTCTTTTCTGCCATAGCGGCACCTTTTTGGGGAAAATTGTCAGATAGAAAAGGACGCAAATTAATGCTATTACGTTCTGCCTTAGGTATGGCGATCGTCATGGTACTCATTGGTTTTGCTCAAAATATTTGGCAACTGTTAATTTTACGCGCTTTATTAGGGGTATTAGGGGGTTTTGTGCCCAATGCTAATGCTCTTATCGCCACGCAAGTGCCCGTTAAAAAAAGTGGTTGGGCGTTAGGAACCCTTTCTACGGGTGCGGTAAGTGGCGCATTAATTGGGCCATTAATTGGTGGAATGCTTGCCGATCTCTACGGTTTACGTCCGGTTTTCTTTATTACAGCCGCGGTTTTATTTATCTGTTTTATAGTGACCCTATTTTTTGTTAGCGAAAATTTTACCCCTGTTTCTAAAAAAGATGCATTATCCACCCAGCAAGTTTTTTCATCACTCAAAAATAAAAGATTAGTCATTTGCCTGTTTTTTACCACCATGATTATCCAAGTGGCAACAGGCTCTGTTACGCCTATTTTAACACTTTATATCCGTGATCTAGCCGGCTCTATCAGTAATCTTGCCTTTATTAGTGGTGTGATTGCATCTGTTCCCGGTATTGCCGCTTTAATTAGTGCCCCTCGTTTTGGTAAATTAGGTGATCGCATAGGCCCTGATAAGGTGCTTATTTTCACATTGGGTTTATCTATTTTTATGCTTATTCCGATGGCACTCGTCAGTAATTATTGGGAACTAGGCGCATTACGTTTTTTATTGGGTGCGGTAAACGCTGCCATGTTACCTGCGGTACAAACGCTTATTTTATACAATATTACGCCTGCAATTGCTGGTCGAATTTTCAGCTATAATCAAGCCTTACGAGATGTAGGAAATGTTACTGGACCGTTAATGGGCGCGTTTGTTGCGGCCAATTATGGATTTAGAGCTGTTTTTTATTTCACCGCTGCGGTGGTATTTTTTTAATCTTATTTACTCATGGATAAGCTTTCGTACCCCGCAAAGAAAATAGTCAAAAAATCCACCAATAGATTTAGTTAATAGTTTTTTTTCAATAAAAAATTACACTTTCTCTCTTAAAGGTCTAATTGTTAATTTTTTTATTTTATTTTTCATAATTTATTGTTTAATAAGAAAAATATTTACACGCCACGTTTACACCTCTTTACTTTTTCTTGTCCTTTTTTTTCAAAAAATTGCAAGGTTAACTATTGCAAAATGAGATTTTTATCGACTTTTGCACTAAAAAATGGTTTATAAAGTATTAAATATGCTTTTAGTCACTGAAGTTCACTAAAAGTGTGTTAAAAATATATTAATTAAATGTAGTAGCAATTGATAACAGAATGAAATAATTCTGTATTGCCTTCTACTGATATTTTGTTCTTTTTACTTGCAAACGACCTGCAAAGGTTTTTTTTGGGAATTTAAGATGCAATCTACTCACTCAAAATCAAGCCGAACCTTTTTTGGCCATCCATACCCTTTAAGCTCTCTGTTCTTCACAGAAATGTGGGAGAGATTTTCTTTCTACGGTATTCGCCCATTATTAATCCTATTTATGGCTGCAACCGTTTATGAAGGTGGTATGGATATTCCTCGAGAGCAGGCATCTGCTATTGTGGGAATTTTTGCTGGTGGTGTTTATTTAACATCATTGCCAGGAGGTTGGCTGGCTGATAATTGGTTGGGACAACGTCTTGCGGTTTGGTATGGCTCTATCTTTATTGCATTAGGGCACCTTTCTATCGCACTTTCAGCGTTTTGGTCTCAGAACCTATTTTTTATCGGCTTATTGCTTATCGTATTAGGTACAGGCCTATTTAAAACCTGTGTCACTGTTATGGTGGGAACCCTGTATAAAAAAGATGATACACGCCGCGATGGTGGTTTCTCCTTGTTTTATATGGGGATCAATATGGGCTCATTTATCGCACCACTGATCACCGGCTTCTTAGTCCGTGATTATGGCTGGCATTGGGGCTTTGGTATTGGTGGTATTGGTATGCTAGTTGCACTACTGATCTTCCGCTTTTATGCCGTACCGACAATGCGTCGCTTTGATAAAGAAGTTGGCTTAGATTCAAGTTGGGATCGCCCTACTGTTGTGCGTCGTAATGTCGGACAATGGGTATTAGCACTTGCTGTGATATTAATTGCCATTGTTGGTTTAATTATTTCAGGCACTATTCCATTTAATCCGGTTATTGTTGCCAATTTTATGGTTTATGTGATCTCCGGCAGTGTTATCGCCTACTTTATCTATTTATTCCTATTTGCAGGATTAAGTAGTAGTGACCGTTCTCGCCTGTTTGTTTGCTTCCTATTATTAGTTTCAGCGGCACTGTTTTGGTCTGCATTCGAACAAAAACCAACCTCATTTAACTTATTTGCTAACGACTATACTGATCTAAATTTTATGGGCTTTGAGATCCCTGCGGTTTGGTTCCAGTCCGTCAATGCGCTATTTATTATTATTCTTGCCCCTGTATTTAGCTGGTTATGGCCAATGCTAGCACGCAACAATATGAATTTAAGTAGCATGAGTAAATTTGTGATTGGTATTTTATTCGCTGCAGGTGGCTTTACCGTCATGATGTACGCCTCTGAAAGCGTGCTTGCAACAGGCAGTGGTGTTTCACCATTATGGTTAATTTCCAGTATTTTATTGCTGACCCTAGGTGAATTATGTTTAAGCCCTATAGGACTTGCGACGATGACCATTTTAGCGCCAGCAAGAATGCGTGGACAGGTTATGGGCTTATGGTTCTGTGCGAGTGCATTAGGTAACTTAGCCGCAGGTTTAATGGGTGGAAATATTCGTCCTGATAAACTTGATGTTATGCCTGATTTCTTCTCTCACGTCTCTATAGCATTGGTTATTTGTGCCGTTGTTCTTGCAGCATTAATTATTCCTGTGCGTAAACTGTTACAAAGTGCAGATGATAAAGAGAATGCGCAAGCATAATGAGTTTTAGGTAACATTTTTTATTCTATAACTCAACTACGCTCCTCAAATTAGACACTTCTACTCTAATTTGGGGAGTTTTTTTATAAAATTAAAATATAAATGCAAAGTTCTATATAGAGATACACCACAGATATTAGAAATAAAGAAAATAGGTCTCACAGACTATATCCTGAAAGTGACAATAAAAAATGATATCATAGAAGCGAAATTTACGAGATAATGCTTCAATAGAAAATTTTCGTTCTGCTTAAAATGGAGTCTTTTAATTAAATAAATTAAAACATTTAACTTTTAAAGACTATTCAATAAGATAGGACAAGCCATATGCTAAACACAAAAGAAAAAAACATATTGAGAAATATAGAAAAAAGTGTTTTATGTAGGAATATAAAATTTAATATAAAGTGTAATTTACAAACTACTTTCTTTACAATAGTTTTCTCTCTTTTCTTTATTTTTAGTAAAAGTATAACTCTTACACTACAAAGTAAAATATCAATTAGCTTATTAATCGTTCTATTTGTATATTTATTTGGATCATGGCATTCATTCCGAAATATAAAGCTAGCAACAAAATTGACAATTATATATATAAAAATAAAATTAAAAAAACTCGTTAATAATCTTAGTTCTTCATGAAAATTAAATTAACCCTGTACAGATAAAACTTTCCTCATCGAATTGAACTAACGTTTACTAAGAGTTTGCTACCTTCTACTTCTTATTTTTACTTCCAGCCACTTTTTATCACTGTTTTGCTCTGCTAAATTGTTTCTTCTTCCTCTTTCCGATTAAGGTACTTTATGAACACGCTTCCCATTTATTATGTTAACGCTTTTACTTCAACACCTTTTTCCGGAAATCCGGCTGCGGTTATTTTGTTAGATAAATGGCTACCCGATGACACACTACTTAAATTAGCTAATGAGATTGGTTTACCTGAAACGGCTTTTTTAGTTGCCAATCATATTCGCTGGTTTACGCCTAAAGTAGAAGTTCCCCTATGTGGACATGCGACTTTAGCCACGGCTTTTGTATTAAAAACGATTAACAAAGCACCTGCGACAAGCTTTAAATTCCATTCTTTGTCTGGAGAGCTCACGGTATCTTGTCACTCTTCAAGTTTTACTCTCGATTTTCCTCAAGTACCTGCATCATTAAATCCAACTATAAAACCATCATTAGAAACGGCACTAAACATAGATATTGAAGAAGTTTGGCAATCTCACGACAGATATACCTGCTTTGTGGCTGATCCTAACAAGGTTATTGATTATCAACCTGACTTTAATGCTATAACACAACTACCACTTCCCGGTGTAATATTGACCGCGAAAGGTCATGCGCCTTTTGATTTTATTTCACGCTTTTTTGCACCACGTAAAGGGGTTAATGAAGATCCGGTAACTGGCACTTCACATTGTGTATTAGCTCCAATTTGGGCAAAAAAATTAAACAAAGATAAATTAAATGCCAGACAAGTTTCCGCGAGGGGAGGCAATATACAGTGTGAACTCAAACAAGAGCGCTTATTGCTTACTGGTGATGCTGTACTATTTTTAACCGGTGAAATAACCTTTTAAAATTAAAGAGGAATATCATCTATTCCTCTCCTTTGCTTTCATTTTTCTCTATTTTATACTTTAGGATCATCCCTACTGTATAGAAAGATAAGGTTTTATTATGTCCACAACGGATTTATCTCTAGAGTTGCAAGATAAAATTAAACACTCAATCACCCGCGTCTCTAAAGTTATTTTTCCAACCACCACCAATCATCACTCCACACTCTTTGGCGGAACGGCATTAGCATGGATGGATGAAGTCTCTTTTATTACCGCTACGCGCTTTTGCCGTAAACGTTTAGTGACAGTTTCTACAGAGAAAATTAATTTTAATCACCCTATTCCCTCTGGCACCATTATTGAATTAGTTGGTGAGGTAATACGTGTCGGGCGTACCAGTCTAACGGTAAATGTTTCTATTTTTCTCGAAGATATGTATGCCGAAGGACGAGAAGAAGTGATCCACGGCCAATTTAATTTTGTTGCCGTTGATGAGCATGGTAAGCCAACCCCTTTATTCGATAAACCATCGCTTTTATAACCGCTAATCTGTCGTTTTATTCTTCAAATTAAAAACGACAGATTTTATTATGCTGTGGGTTAATTAATATCGTCCGATTTTATTTGATCAGATAAATCTTTGTGGATACTTTTCAATCACATGAAAATATCAAATAAAATCAATGGGTAAATTGATTACTCACATGTAAAGCAAGAGTTATCCACAGTTAATGTGGATAACAAGAAAGACGTTGCAACAACTTTAGCCGTTAAATAACACAAATTTTTATCACTTCAAATTCAATTTGGCATACAGTCAACTTTGCCCCCGTGGTTGCACTTTCAGCCATCACTATCTCTGTTGATGATTGATAACGGCGACACACCTCTAGAGCTAATTCAATACTGGGCTCAATTAATAAAATAGCGCCGATATTTTCAACCGTCGTCGGAAAATCACTCTCTGAGGAGATGGTATAGAGTAAAGATTGCTGATCTTGGGCAATTTGTTGCGCTTTATCTGTTGCGGCTTGATTAACTCTTTGTTGTTTAGCGGAGTCACCGCCACCAGAATGCAGATAGATCATCGTTTCCTCATAAAAATATCAATAATAATTAATTTTTGCTATGTAAACACCCCATCAATATCTGTCGATATAAAGGCCGTTTATATGTAATTAGATAAGACAATGGTAGTCAACAAAAAGCCTTTAATAACAATATTATTAAAGGCTTTAGTTCTATTTCATATCTTGGTTATATTGCGTATGAGCAGTTAACAACTTATCAATTGAAGCTTGGCATAAATAAGGTTTTAATGCGGCAAACTTTTTCTCTGACCAACTATAAATATTTAAAGATAAAAGTTGCTCTATCACTTTTGGTTCAAAGCGGTATTTAACATGCTTAGCCGGTATTCCACCAACGATACTATAAGGAGCAACATCTTTTGTCACTACACTATTTGCTGCGATAATAGCCCCTTCACCAATAGTAACGCCAGGCATAATCATGGCCCGCATACCTATCCATACACCATCGTGAATATAAGTATCACCTTTACCAATATAGGCTTCTTTAATATTGTCTAAAAATGGATAAAGAGAAAACCAATCCATACGATGAGTATGATTGCCCCCCATCAAAATAACCGCTTCAGCACCAATACAAACATAGTCACCGATATATAATTTATCGATTTCCCATAAGGGTTCCCACTGAAGGCTAATTTCATCGCCATAAAGGTAACGCACTACAGATGCTTCAAAGCCATTATCCCAACAATCACTGTAATAGCTATGCTGACCTTTAATAATAATATTCTTATTTTTTACTGTTTCGTGTAAATATTCGACACGTGACCAATGTTTCGTGTTCATACTATGACTCGCTATAAATTAATGAGCCATCAAAGAATGCTGTATTCTTTGATGATGTGTCCGCATTCCAAAACACATCATGACTAAGCAATCCGTGGTTGTAACAATAACGGATTTTGAACCTTATCCATTCCTTACACTCCTTCACCATTATTATGAATATCTATAATAATGTGACATAGAAAAACCACAAAGTTGCAACTTGTTAACTATTTTTCCAGCAACTCTGTGGTTTTAAAAATACATTATCTTCTAGCTATCAACTATGCTATTTAAAAAAATCTTTACTACCATGTGGCGCACAACGTAAATATTGCGGAGCGACTTTAATGGTCTGCTTTAACTTTTCAGCCGCATGCCAAGGCCAACGAGGATCATAAAGTATTCCTCTGCCTAATGCGATAAAATCAGCTTGTTCAGTCAGTAAAATAGCTTCTGCTTGCTCTGGCTCTGTAATTAATCCAACCGCAATTACGGGTAATTGTGTTTCATTATAGATGGCTTGAGCAAAAGGAACCTGATAATTAGGTCCTAGCTTGATGGCTTGTTTGTCTGATAAGCCACCGGAAGAAACATGAATATAGTGGCAACCGAGATCTTCAAGATGTTGAGTTAATGCGATAGAACTTTCCAGATCCCATCCTCCCTCAACCCAATCAGTCGCCGATATTCTTACTCCCACACACATTTTGTCAGAGACTGCTTTTTTGACTGCAGTAAAAACATCAATTAACAAGCGACTACGATTATTAAAATCACCGCCATACTGATCGGTGCGATGGTTTGATAATGGTGATAAGAATTCATGCAGTAAATAACCATGAGCACCATGTATCTCAATAACATCAATACCTGCTGACTCAGCTCTTTTAGCTGCTTCAACAAATGCGTTTTTTATCTTTTCAATCTCATCAATTGTTAATGCTTGAGGCTGATGATATTGACCAAAAGCAATACTAGAAGGCGCTACTTTTTGCCAGCCATTCTCATCATCAGGAGCCAATGATTTTCCACCTTCCCATGGCAACGATGTTGATGCTTTTCGCCCCGCATGAGCCAACTGTATACCTATTTTAGCATTAGTATGCTGTTTTATATCGCTAATAAGCTGTTTTAATGCGCGACCATGTTCCTCAGACCATAATCCGAGATCTTTATAACTAATTCTACCTCGAGGCTCTACCGCCGTCGCTTCTATAATAACTAAAGCGGCACCTGATAATGCTAATTGCCCATAGTGCATTGTATGCCAAGATGTGGGTATTCCATCTTGCGCAGAATATTGGCACATTGGTGCAACAATAATACGGTTGTCTAATTGATGAGGTCCTAATTTATTAGGCGTAAATAATAAACTCATGCAAAGCCTCCTGCTATATAAGCAATGAGACAAAAATCATTTTTATCTTATGGTTACGATTAAAAATAATTATTTGCCCTCTATCTGGTTTTAAATGAACCATCACTATAACTTAATAAGGCTAACGCATTAAATGACATAACGCGATAACCTATCTCACAGTGTGATAAGAAAAACAGACTTCAATGGCTGATCCTAATACAACATCTAATAAAATAGCGGTATTAGATGCCATATTAGGTTATAACGCATTATAGGATATGAAATATTAATGTGGTTTTACTAATAAGAGTGATAGCTTTCTTGCAAAGGGTAAAACGAATAAAACGGTTGGAAACGCAATCATCCAAGATACCCCCCATGAAGAGAACCAAGGTGCAAACATAAGGCTATTTAAGCCCATTGTTTTTGCTGTACTAATAAAAGAAACAATGCCAGACATCACAAAAGATAGGAAAAACGGAACCAGAAAAATCATGGCTCTTGGCGGCAATTTAGGTATACCCAAAATATTATTTTTATCTTGAAAAAACATAGAAAAGACCCCAATAAAAACGTGTACTACGGCATATAACCGCCAATACAACAGGCGAATACCCATAAAGGTAAAAAAATTAAGTTATATGCGTTGATTAACGTAAACGCTTACGAGTCTTGTAGACTAGACCGATGCTAGTATATAAATGAAAGTATTTTTGTCAAGTAAACTATTATCATTATCATTTGATAAAAACAATAGAATTCATGAATAACTTAAGTGAATCTTTATCTTTCAACAGAACTACACCAAGGGTATAACATTATTACTCATATTTTGAGTTAATTTTTACCCAATACATTTTATCGGTGAAATGCTCCCTGAGGAGGGGAGCATTTCTGACACAGAACGATTTAATTAATATTAAAAGTTATCATCTAATTGCATATTAATTCCTTTTAATAACAGTGTTTATTCCAATTAAATTGCATAATTTTATTTAGAATATTGAAATGTATAGGGTAAATAAATTAATTAACTCTGATACAACATGCTTATCTTACTATATTGTTTTTTATCTAATAGTAAGAAAAGATCACCTCTTATCTCATATTCAATATGATAAAATTATATTTTCTATATTATTCATTTTCATGCAAAATATTTATTTTCTGTTTATTTATAATTAATACCTTTATTTTCTATTATTAATAGAATTAATATTATCAATTTACGTTAATGCATTACTTTCTATGAGTTAACTCTTTGGTTATATTGAAATTTAAAACAATACAGTTCATCAATAAATGTCATCATCATCATAAAAGCAAGTATTTATTTATCACCTCTACAAAAAATTCATGTAGAAAGTGATTATTTTATTACTTAAACACCTTACTTTCAGTAAAAATACATATTTAATAATATATTATCTAATATTAAGAGTTGATTAATCACACTTAGCTTTATCTTTTATTATATTGCTCAAACTTTATTTGCCTTTTATACTTTCTTAAAGCATATTTTGATAGGTGTTATTATGAATATTTTATTAGTTGAAGACGATCTGCAATTGGGAAAGGCACTCTGTCGCGGTTTAGAAATTGCTGGTTTTCAGCCCTGCTGGGTAAGATTGCTTGCGGATGCACGTGTTCAATTAAACCAAAAAGCCTTTGATTTAATGTTGCTTGATCTAGGTCTTCCTGATGGTGATGGTCAAGATGAACTTATCGCACTAAGAAAAAGTGGTGAAAAAATACCCATTATTATTTTGACGGCTCGTACTCAAATAGATAACCTAGTACAAACATTAGATTCAGGTGCTGACGATTTCTTACCAAAACCTTTTGCTATGCCTGAATTAATTTCTCGTGTAAAAGCCGTAAGTCGCCGTATGGCCGGTTTCTCTTCACAGATTTGGTCTATTGGTGATTTACAGCTTAATCCCTCGAATCATCAAGTCACTTTAAATGGTGAACTATTGTTATTATCAGGTAAAGAGTACCAGCTATTATATGAGCTGATGCGCAATACAGATAATGTAGTACGTAAATCTGATTTAGAACAACGCTTATTTGGCTTAGATGACAAAATTGAAAGTAACTCACTTGAAGTTCATATGCACAACTTACGCCGTAAAATAGGCAAAGAGCGTATTATTACGGTTCGCGGTATCGGTTATCTCTTAAAAAAAGAAGTGAACTAAATGAAGATCCGCTCTTTCTTTATTTATACTATCTTTCTACAAACGATATCTATCGTGATGTTATGGGGCGTTTGGTTAGCTTGGATAGAATTTGATTATCTTGCTGACTTTGAAACTATCTACAATAAGCAACAAGAAATTATTGCTGAAGGATTTGCCAATACACTCGAAACGGTTTCCTCTCAACCCGAGACAGTAAAACAGATAGCTCACCATTTACAAAATATGTATATCGATACCATGCTTAATGGTGAAGATGATGATTTACACTATTTACCTTGGTTTATTGTCTTAAATAAAGATAATGATCTGATTTATACCAATAGACCGGAACTTTCTCTGCCTAAACGGGTACTGTCGCTTGCCTCTGAAAAAATCTCTGTGGCTGGGGAGAAATGGTATTTATCTTATAGTTGGGGAAAACAACATAAAATTAAAGTTTTTATTGGTGAATCCGTCGAAGATAGAGGACATGTCATTGGTAACCCTATTTCCGGTACTTTTGTGCCCTTCCTATTTATTTTAGCGACGGTGATCTTGGCTATCTTAATTACTGCTTATTTTAGTTTGCGCCCTTTAAGACAAGCCGCAGAGCTGATTTCTAACCGAAAACCTCGCAATTTAACGCCAATTAATGTCGGACAACAATTTAAAGAGATCCGCCCTATCTTTAAAGAGCTTAACCAATTAATGGCAAGAATAGATGCGGCTAATATTAGAGAAAAACAATTTATGGCTGATGCGGCTCATGAGCTAAGAACCCCGATTGCCGCAGTGATTGCCCAATTGCACATTCTCTCTTTAGTCGATGAAAAGCAGGAGCGAGAAGAAATTATTGAAGATATGAAACAATCTCTGGATAGAGCCGCCGCACTTTCCCACCAGCTTATTGATTTAGCGAGATTAGAGTGTGATGATTTCCCTATAAAAATAGAATCCTTTGATGTTTATAATATTATTGGTAATGCTATTGCTCAGCGCGTGCCTTATGCCTTAACAAAAAATATTGAGCTATCTTTAAATGAAGGTATGTCACTTAAAATAGAAACAGATAAACAAGCACTACTGTCTATTTTTAATAACTTATTGGATAATGCAATCAAATATTGCCCCAATAATAGTCAAGTCGAAGTGACTATTGAACATAAAGATACCCATCATCTCAATATTATTTTGCGTGATAATGGACCTGGAATTGCACCAGAGTATATTAGCTCACTATTTTCCCGTTTTTATCGTGTTCCGGGATCACAAGGGACGGGCAGTGGTTTAGGCTTATCTATTGCACAAAATCTCGCTGAAAAAATTCAAGCAACCATTTCCATTACTGAAGGGCTACACAATAAAGGTATTGGTTTTATTATTACCTTACCGTTAAAAATTAAACCACTAGATAATGAGTAAATATATTATAGGAGGCCTTTGCCTCCTATAATTTTAGTTAAAACTATTAGTTATGCTTATCCCCACAAAGTGGGCTATCCAACGTAGCATCGCGGTAATAATAGCAGCACTTAATACCACCAAAATAAAAGGTTTCTTTTTCCAGGTTAAAACGCCCGCAACACCCACACCAATAATCTTGGCAATATCAGCGAGTTGGTCACCATCAAAAAAAGTAGATGTCATTGCAACCGAAAATAAGATCACGATTGCTGAAAGTGAAAACATTTCTTTGACCCGCTCAGACATCCCCGTTTTATTATTTAATAAGATACCGGAGATGCGCATGGCATAAGTTCCTACGGCTAAAATAGCGATACCTGCGATAAGTGAAGTTGTTGAGATCATATTTTTCTCACCACAAATAAAACGCCTAACAAGGATAATAAAACCGGTATTCCCGCAGGGAGAAACAGTGTCGTTGCTAAGGCAATCACACTACCAATAATAGCGGCTTTTCGTGTTAATTTATTTTTCAATGCCGGTAAACTTAGTGCCAAAATAATCGCTGGGAACATCGCATCTAAACCAAGCATTTTTATATCAACAATAAAAGAGCCTAAATAAACACCTAGCATAGTACCTAACGGCCACATCAGTAAAATGCCTAATCCACAAGCCCAAAATGCTAATCTATTTTGCTCAGCAGTCGATTGAGATAACCCAAAAACCACACTTTCATCATTTAATATATGAAAGCCTAATAGTGATTTAATCCCTTTTCCGGGTAATTCTTTCACCGCCATACTAAAAGGGATGTGCCTTGCATTGACCATTAAGCCAGCGAGTGCCGCATAGATGGCGCTTCCTCCCATCGCAACCACTCCGATAAATAGAAATTCAGAAGCTCCTGCTAAAACAAAAATCGATAACGAAAGAGGTACCCAAAAATCGAAACCTTGAGTATGTGCTAAAGCACCATAAGATATTCCAACGATCCCATCCGCTAATGAAACAAGCAGAATATCTCTAAGTACGTTATTATCTAGACGACTGTTAATATGCATAAAAAACGTATTATTTATTGAACGATTTGTTCATTATGTTGAACGATGTATTTTTTTGCAAGCTGATTTTTGAAGGAAACTATGATGTCATCACCTTCGGCACCCATTGAAATTATTTCTCAATCTATTGCTAGAGAAAGAAAAAAAGCAGGTCTTTCACTTGCAGAAATCGCAAGGCGAGCGGGGATCGCAAAGTCAACGTTATCCCAATTAGAAGCGGGACAAGGTAATCCAAGTATCGAAACTTTATGGGCTATTTGCGTCGCACTCAATATTCCGTTTTCACAACTGATTTCCTCACCTAAACCAGAAGTTAAAGTGATCCGCAAAGGTGATGGATTTAAAATTAGTGCAGAAAAGGCCTATTACCATGCCTTTTTATTGTCATCTTGCCCCAATGGCGCTAAGCGCGATATTTATACGGTTATTGCTCAACCGGGTAAAGATAGAGTGTCAGATCCTCATAGTAAAAATGTCACAGAACATATTCTTATAATTAGCGGTCGTGCCATTGTCGGTACTTTAGATAATCAACAAGAGTTATCTCCCGGTGACTATATTTGTTACCCTGGTGACGTTACTCATGTGCTACGTGCATTAGAGCCAGATACTACCGCTGTCATGATCATTGAACATCACAATTAGTGACAATGGTATTATCGCACTGATTTTTCGGATAAAGTCAAAATCAGTGCGATAAAAATTTACTATGGTTTAACACCGGCTTTCTCAAGATAAATCTCTCTTAAGCGTTGTGATAACGCCCCTACCTTACCTTGATTTATTTTTTCATTATCAATGGAGATCACCGGCCAAATTAAGGTAGTCGCTGAACTAATAAAAGCCTCTTTGGCTTGTTTCGCTTCTTCGAGTGTAAATAAACGCTCAATGATGGTGAGTTTTTGTTCTTTGGCTAACTGAATAATCGCTTGTCGCGTGATCCCCGGTAAAATATCTTGGCTTAATGGGCGAGTGATAATTTCATCTTGCTGATTAACAATAAAGAAATTGCTTGAACTCCCTTCGGTGATATAACCCTCTTTGATAAAAATAGCATCATCAGCACCTTGCTGATGCGCATGATGTTTAGCTAGACATGCAGCAAGTAATGCCACCGTTTTAATATCACAGCGTTGCCAACGAATATCCTCAACACTTACGACAGAAATTCCTTTGCTTGCATTAGGATGATTTACCACCGTTGAGTGTTGAACAAATAGCACCAATGTAGGAGCGACTGATGAAGACGGGAAATCAAAAAAACGTGATGAATCGGCGCCACGAGTGACTTGTAAATAGATAAGTCCTTCATGCAGATGGTTCTTATCTATCAATTGCTCGTGGATCTCTTTTAATTGCTCTTTGGTTAATGAAAAAGGCATTGATAATGCTTTGCAAGAGCGCTGTAAACGTTGAAAATGCCCTTCAAAATCAATTAATTGTCCGTTAATAACAGCGGTAACTTCATAAACGGCATCAGCAAATAAGAAACCTCGATCAAAAACAGAGATATTAGCTTGTTCTTTAGGTACAAATTGGTTATTTAAATACACAATCTCAGACATTTTACCTCCGTGATAAATTGTATTAACCTTGATAACTTTTCACCACACTACTCTTTCACATTACTATTTCAAATGCTACTGACTTTCTAATACAAATCTTTAATGACCTTTTTCTTTAAAGAATTCCTGTTATATAGCTAAAAATTGCTATAATTTGCGATAAGGATTACAAATTAAGAGGTTGTTATGTTAGACATTAATAAAAATAATTTATCTCAGCTAACAGAGAAACTCGTTAAAAAGCAGTGTACTTTAATGAGTATCATTGCCATGCTGGGATTACTTGCGGGTATTATCTGTATTATTAACCCTTTTTCTTCAGGGGTCGTGGTCAGTGTTTTCCTCGGTGTGGTGTTTTTTGCTTGTGCAATAACCAGCATAATGGCGGCCTTTAATAGCCGGATCTCTTCTGGTTGGTCGATGTTAATTACTTTACTTGCTGGTTTTATCTATCTATTTTTAGGTTATATTTTTATTACCGATCCTTTAAATGGCATGTTAAGCCTTGCATTTATTATCGGTTATTTATTTATCTTTGCAGGAATACTCCGCTTAGTCCTCGGCTTTAAGCAAATTAAAGATAGCTTTTATGGCTGGTTTAATATTTTAGTGGGCTTTTTAGATCTTGTTTTAGCCTATTTCTTACTAGCTTTTGGCCCTGAAACTTCTATAACACTGGTGATGGCATTGATTGGCATACAACTTATTTTAAGTTCTATAACTATTCTATCAATAGCCAGTGCAATCAAGCGGATGACTCGTTAATTGCGTCTTAGTTTATAAGCTGTAGTTGAATATTAGAGCCACTTAATGTGGCTCTAACAGTAGCGGTGTATATATTTTATCCCAATTCGACAAAGCCAACCGAGACTACTTGTCAAATGCCCTTCCTTTTACTACCTCATTTCTCTACTGCAATAGTTAGTTTAAAAAGACAATATCGCGAAAGACGCAATAGAAAAAGTCAACTAAGCGTTATAAGTATGAAAATAATTATAAAACAAAGAGATAGATATAAATTCAAACGTTCTTAAGCTATGGTTACCAACAAAAAATGCTTTCAATATAAAAAATAATTTAAAATTTAAAATATTTTTGTATAAAGCTATTGACTGTTATGAAAATGTGATTAGAATCAGTATCAGAAAATATTTGTGACGAGAATCACATTTTATTAATAGGATACTTAATATGAAATCAATGACTTCTTTTATTACTCATCTGCACCAAGTTGTTGTTAAATTATCTTCAACTCGTTTATTGTAATTCTTTGTATTAAAAAGAATAACTAGCGCATAAAGCCAGAAAATGCACTCTATATCGCAAGAGGCACTATCTGGCTTTTATTTTCTATCCCTTTGATTTTTTCTTACCTTATTCTTCGCGCATCTTTAGTAACAAAAATTTCACTTGTTTGAACTAAAATCCCTCTTCTTGTACCCTAGTATTAAATCACCTTTTATGATGAGGATAGTTTATGCAGCAGCAACTGCTTACATGGATACGTCAGTTTAATGAAGAGTACGCTCAAATCACTTCTCTGTTACTTGTTTTATTGATCATTTTTGTTGTTGCTCTTGTTCTCCACTTTATTTTGCACAAACTTGTGCTCCCTAAGCTTTCAAAAGCTATCAGTAAATACGATCAAAAGTGGCAACTCTCTTTTGAAATTAATAAGTTATTCAGTCGATTTGCCTTTCTTATCCAAGGTGTAGTCATTAATATCCAAGCCTTATTATGGATGGGACCCGGTAAAACACAGGAGATATTAACCACCACAGCTCAAGCATGGTGTTTACTTTTCGGTTTATTGATGATTTTCTCAATTATGGATCTCTGTTTGCAGATCATGAGAAATTCCCCTTCTTTTGGCCGATTACCCCTTAGAGGTATTTTCCAAAGTTTAAAATTAGTCGCCAGCGTGCTGATTGGTATCATGATTGTTTCATTACTGATCGGTAAATCACCGCTTATTTTATTAAGTGGTTTAGGTGCCATGACTGCCGTGTTGATGTTGGTATTTAAAGATCCAATTATGGGACTCGTTGCCGGTATTCAACTCTCCGCCAATAATATGATTAGCTTGGGTGATTGGTTAGAAATGCCTAAATATGGTGCTGATGGTGCCGTAGTGGATATTAGCCTCACCACAGTAAAAGTACGTAATTGGGATAATACCGTTACGACCATTCCTACTTATTCTTTAATTTCTGATTCGTTTAAAAACTGGCAAGCGATGACACAATCAGGTGGGCGTCGAATTAAGCGCAGTTTATCTCTTGATATCAATAGTATTTACTTTTTAGATCAAGAGAATATTGATAAATTAGAAAAGGCACAGCTTCTTGAACCTTATATAAAAAGCAAAGTAGGTGAAATCTCCAGCTATAACGCTAGCCTTTGTCATGAGCATCAAATGCCACTTAATCAACGTGGTATGACGAATGTCGGTACATTTCGCGCTTACGTGGAAGCTTATCTAAAAAATCATCCGAAGATCCATAAACAGATGACCATTATGGTAAGACAGCTTGCCCCAACCTCTGAAGGGCTACCTATCGAAATTTATGCCTTTACCAATACAACCGTGTGGGTAGAGTATGAAGCTATTCAGTCCGATATTTTTGATCATATATTCGCTATTCTTCCTCAGTTTGGTTTACGAATACACCAATCACCAACAGGTAGCGATGTCAGAGCATTAAAATTCCCTACCAATATCGACACACCATAGCCCTAGCGTTCATTATTTAAAAGGGAGATTAATTCTCCCTTTTTTCTATTAAATAGATTAACAAATATTTATAACTATCGACTTTGTTATCATATTAACAATCTTGTTTTAGCCTATTTTTTTAAAATCGATATGTTATTTTTTATATATCGAATCACTGTTTCGACCTATATATTTGATATTTTATTTACCACTAAAGTAGTATTAACCGCAAAATGTAACCAATTGTTTAATAATTATTTTTTTAGATAACCTTATTAACATTTTTTATATTGATATAAATCATTATAGGTATAGGTGTAATAACTTAACATAGATATACAACTTTATTTGTTGTGAAAAATGTTAGGGTAATGTCAATGTCAAAAATTAAAAATAATGTTTCTATCACTGAAATGAGCCGGCGTGGCTTCATTCAGTCTGCAGCTGTTCTTTCTGGCGCTGCTGCTGTAGCTGGAACGGTATCATTACCTTTCTCTGCTAATGCTCAAACACCCCAGGGTATTCGTCCTGATGAGACGTCTGAAACCATCAAATACAGTGCATGCTTAGTGAACTGTGGTAGTCGTTGCCCATTAAAAGTTCATGTTAAAGATGGCGTGATCCGCCGTATTTCCAATGAAACCATGTTTGATGACTCAACCTTTGGTCTTCATCAGATCCGTCCTTGCTTACGTGGACGTTCCGTTCGTTGGAAAACTTATAATCCAGACCGTTTAAAATACCCCATGAAACGTGTCGGTAAACGTGGTGAAGGTAAATTCGAACGTATCTCTTGGGATGAAGCGACTTCGATTATCGCTGATAAGCTAAAATATACTATCGATACCTATGGTAATGAGGCTATTTATTACCAATATGGTACTGGATCTACCGGGGCGAATTTACATGGTAGAACAGCCTGTAAACGTCTATTAAGTACAGTCGGTGGCTTCTTAAGTGACTACGGTACTTACTCTTATTCACAATTAACCGGCATCGTCCCTTATGTGTATGGTGATATGCTGGAATCTCTGTTAACAGAAATCGAAAACTCAGATTTGGTTGTGATGTTTGGTCATAATCTTGCTGAAACTCGTATGTCTGGCGGTGGTCAGTTCTATGAAACACTGAATGCGTTAGATAAGAGTAAAAGTAAAGTAATTATTATCGACCCGCGTCGTACTGATAGTGTCACAACATTAGGTGCAGAGTGGATCCCTATCTATCCGGGTACTGATGCTGCATTAGTGGCTGCGTTAGGTTATGTGATGATCCAAGAGGGTATCACTGATGAGGCATTTTTACGTGAATATTGCATCGGTTGGGATAAACAAACTCTGCCAGCCTCAGCACCTGAAAATGGCTCTTACAAAGACTATATTCTCGGTAATGGTCCTGATGGAATTGCTAAAACCCCTGAGTGGGCAAGTCAATTAACCGGAATTTCCGTTGCGCGTATTATTCAATTGGCACGTGAAATTGGTAATGCCAGAGCGGCGTGGATCTCCCAAGGCTGGGGTATTCAGCGTACCAGTAATGGTGAACAAGCTTGCCGTGCAATTATGATGTTGCCATTAATGTCTGGTCATATTGGTCGTCCTGGTACTAATACCGGATGTTGGGGCGGTAGCATTGAATACCCTGTCGCAAGTTTTGCCATACCAAATCCAGTAAAAACCCAGATCCCAACGTTTATGTGGTCTGAAGCGGTTGCTCGTGGTGAAGAGTTAACCAGTAAAAATGCCGGTGTCAGAAATAAAGATAAGCTGGATACGGGCATTAAATTTATGTGGTGTTACTCCAGTAATGTGATTGGTAACCAGCATGCTGATCTCAATAAAACACATGAATTACTGCAAGATGAATCAAAATGTGAATTTATTTTAGTGTGGGATAACCACATGACACCATCAGCAAAATATGCCGATATTTTACTGCCTGATGTCACTACTGTGGAAACTAACGATCTTATCAATAACTCTTATGCTAGTGGTGCGTATCATTATATGGTGCGTTTACAAAATGCCATTGAGCCGTTATGGGAAAATCGTCCTAACTATGATGTATTGGCAGATATCGCTGAAAAATTAGGTGTTAAAGAGAAATTTACTGAAGGTAGAACCTACCAAGAGTGGATTGAGTATTGCTATAACCAAGTAAAAGCAAATAACCCAGCGCTTCCTTCTTTTGCTGAAACTAACGATATGGGGATTGTGGATAGAAAACTTCCTCCTCGTAGCGCTTATGTGGCATTAGAAGCATTTCGCCAAGATCCTATCGCCAACCAACTAAAAACAGCATCAGGTAAAATTGAAATCTATTCTGAGAAATTAATGCAAGATACTGAAGGTTGGATCTTACCAGAAGGTGATCGTATTCCTGCAATTCCAGAATATTGTAAAAATGAAGAAGGTGTTGAAAACGTTACCTTAAAAGAGAAGTTCCCACTGCAAATGACGGGCTTCCACGATAAAGGTCACGTCCACTCTACCTATTTTAACGTCGCAATGTTACGTGAAGCTATTCCTCATCAATTTTGGTTAAACCCCGTTGATGCGGCACAGCGTGGATTAAAATCTGGCGATATTACTGAGATTTATAACGAACGTGGTCGCTTGCATATTCGTGTCAAAGTGACAGATCGTGTATTACCTGGTGTGATTGCAGTACCACAAGGTGCATGGCGTTCACTTGATACAACAGGTGTAGATACCGGTGGATGTATTAATACATTAACAAGCTGGCACCCATCGCCGTTTGCTAAAGGAAATCCACAACATACTAACCTTGTTGAAGTGAAACGTGCATAAGGAGTTAACTCATGAAGCAATATGGTTTTTATTTTGACTCCACTAAATGCACTGGCTGTAAAACCTGTCAAGTCAGTTGCAAGGACGAAAAAGATTTAGATTTAGGCCCTAAATTCCGTCGTGTTTATGAATATGGCGGTGGTAGCTGGGCAAAACAAGACGGTATCTGGACACAAAATATTTATAGTTATTATTTATCAATTTCTTGTAACCACTGCTCTAACCCTACTTGCGTGGCAGGTTGCCCTACTGGCGCGATGCATAAACGTGAAGAAGACGGTTTAGTGGTTGTTAATCAAGATGTTTGTGTTGGATGCCGTTATTGTGAATTACGCTGCCCTTATGGCGCACCACAGTTTGATGAAAAGAAAAAATTGATGTCAAAATGTGATGGTTGCTATGAACGTGTCGCCCAAGGTATGAAACCGGTCTGTGTTGAATCTTGTCCACAACGTGCACTGGATTTTGATGATATTGAAGTGATCAGAGCGAAACATGGTACAGAGTGTGGTATCGCCCCAATGCCAGATCCAAGCTTAACTAACCCAAATATCGTGATAAAAGCACATAAAGATGCAAAACCTTCTGGTGATAAAACCGGCTCAGTTCAAAATGCGGCGGAGGTATAAACCATGCATGAACTTCCTCTTGTCTTTTTTACTGTTTTAGGCTCTAGCGCAGCAGGTCTGTTTCTGATCGCTTATATCAGTAAAAAGTTAGGTCAAATTGATGAACAACAACTGCGTAATGCCAATATTCTTGCTCTGATATTAATGCTTGTGGGCTTAGGTATTGGTGGATTACACGTAGGTCAGCCACTACGCTTTTTCAATATGTTATTAGGCGTAGGCCGTTCTCCAATGAGTAACGAAGCTTTTCTAAGTGGTGTATTTACTGGTTTTGCTTTTGCAACAGTGGCACTCACTATTATGAAAAAATGGCGGGGATTACGTGAAATTTGTAATCTATTTACCGTTATTTTTGGTTTAGCTTTTGTTTGGTCAATTCCGCAAGTTTACCATATTCCAACAATTGCTAACTGGAATACAGATTACACCACGTTACAGTTTTGGATGACGCTATTAATTGGCGGTGGAGTACTTGCAATGGTCAGTGGTGCAAGACGTTTAGGGGCATTGTCCTTTATTATCGGTGCCATAATTACCTTTGCCGCACGCTCCGGTTATGTCAGTTTCCTAAGCTTTAATGGCCCAGAATTAAGTGCTGAGCAATCACTGTTTTGGGGTTTCCAATTAGCAGTATTAGCATTAGGTATTGTGGTTGTCGGGTTTAGCGCATTAAAAGCGCAAACCTCAAAAGTGACCTTAGCAACTTGTGCCGCAGCGGTCGTAATTGCTGAATTATCCGGTCGCATTGCCTTTTATAACTTATGGCATATAACCATGTAATATGGGGTTTCTGTGCGATGACCCTTTATCATTATTGATTTATCATCATAAGCATAGTCATCGGCAAGAAACGAAAAACAAAATGCATATCTTTTTAGATATGCATTTTTTCTTTTTAGAATGAAGAGCCGGGTTGTTGTAAAAACGCTAACTCTTCTGGTGTGGAAGTACGCCCTAAAATTTCATTACGATGAGGATAACGACCATATTTATCGATAATCTCTTTATGGCGTAATTCATATTGATACGTGTCGTCATCATTTAATTGTGAAAACAACGCAATGGCATCTTGATGGATTTTTTGTGATTCTGAGTGCATAAATGGCATGATCAGAAATTTGCGTTTTACTGGTGTCAGGGTGAGATATTCGGGTAATCGAATGGCTTCTTGAGCAAGAATTAACGCCATATTATCTTGGGCGAAAGCCTTTGGTGTATCACGCCAAATATTACGTGAAAACTGGTCTAGAATAATAATTTCCCCTAACCGCCCTTCAATGCTCTCGCGCCAAGAGGCAAGCTCTGCGCGACTTGCGCTAATACATAGCTCACCAAATCTATCCTTAATTTCTTTATCAAAAGCGCTATCTTTTTGAAACCACTGTTTTGGGGTACATTCTTCAAACCAAAAGGTTAATACGGGTTGGTAAGGAACCATAGCGATAACCACCTTATATAAATTGATAAGAAATATTATCTCTAAAGTATACTGATTTTTAACCTATGAATAGTATGAAAAAGGTTACAGGGATCGAGCTTCTTTAAAAAAACAAAAAAATAAATCCTCTTTAAAGGCAACAAGAGGATTTTAATCACGTCCTAGTTAACACTTAGCTCCTTTAAGTGTTACCCATCCATGAGCAAGTTATACTCTAAACAATGTTGTTAATGATATATGTAACTTAGTAATCAATATAATAAGGATGTTGTTACTATAACCCCCTTTGGGATCGTTAATAGAATAGATAAAAGCCTAAAAGGGATAAAGCTTAAAAAATAGTGTTAGGGTATTAAAAAGACTTACAGTAGCAAAGGCTACGGCAAAACAAGAAAAGTTGTTATAAGCTTGTTGGATGTTACTTAAGTAAAATATGCGATCAATAATGAAATAAATGCTAAAAAAACACCAATTGCTAATGACATTTGTTGAAAATTTTTTCTTCTTAGTCTGTTTCTTTAACAAAATTAGCGTACAATTACTGCAATTTTTTTACTGAAGATCGACTATGTCTGTTATTGCAACTATTGGAATAGGCTACCTAATTGGGGCTGTACTCTCTTTTATTATCACCTTCTTTTTAACCAAAGATCCCAGTTTGGCTATGCGCCTACTGAGTGCTTTTCTTATCGCAATAACATGGCCATTGAGTTTCCCAATGGCCATTATATTTTCTATTTTTGGTTAGTTATTTAAATTTAAAAAATATTTATCTATAATGAGTGCATATGTTATTTAATTACCATCTAAAAAGATAATAATTTATCACTCATATATAATTACTTATAGATTAATATTAAAGCTTTATTAAATCACTAAGCTTTAATTTTTATTTTACTAATATAGAAATATATTAATATAAAAGAAATAATAAAATCGATTAACTAATAACACAAACTCTTACTATTCCCGTATTCCCTTTACCAAAAGCGCGATGTATTTTTTTACCATTATTAGATGTTTTGAATGCACACCAATTATTATCAGAGTGACCACACCACATTGGAATATCATCTATAGGAGGCATAGTAAATGAACTCCATTGATTACCACCAAGATCAACCCATACTATTTTACCTCGAATATCTTCATTTATATTAACACCCTCACCACTTAGCCAATTACCATTATATAGTTCTTTCCAACCTGTTACTTTTTGTTTCGAGTATCGACTATCACTTTCCGCTTTAGTATAGCTACTCCCAATAACTGCATAATTCCCTTTGGGTTGATAATTCCCCTTAGGCTGATATTTACCATCTGACTCTGATTTAGAATAACTATAACCTGTCGCTAAATAATTGCCTTTAGGTTGATATTTATTATCAGATTCCGTTTTCGTATAGGATGCACCCACTAATGCATAATTCCCTTTGGGTTGATAATTCCCTTTTGGCTGAAAAGCATCAGTAGCGGCTTTTTGGCTAATAACATGAGCCGTTGAGGTTCCGGTCGCTTGAGCAATATTACCTTTATCAAATTTTTTATTAAGCTCATTTTTTAAATTGGTATTGGTGGCATAATCTCCTGAAGCTTGATAATTGCCTTTAGGTTGATATTTCCCATCAGACTCCGCTTTGGTATAGCTATCGCCTTTATTCGCATAATTTCCCGCAGGAGCATAATTGCCTTTGGGTTGATATTTAGTATCAGATTCCGCTTTTGCATAGCTATAACCTTCCGCTTGATATTTGCCCACAGGCTGAAAACGCTTATCAGCCTCAGCTTTGTTATAAGCACCCACTTCATTCGCGGTGATATCAGCTTTTAGCTCAGCCCATGCATTACCGGCAATAGGCTCAATATTATTATTCTCAATTTTAGACTGCCATACCTTATTGTTATGATAAACCACACTACGAATAGCATAGGGTTTGCCCGCTTCTGACCATTTAGCAAAACCTTGTAATTGCATTTCACCAATAGACTCGGTGATATCGTGAAATAGGCTGTTCATTTTTTCACGTTCAATATCTTTTGCCGCCGGATCAGTGACTTGGTCACGCTCATAATCATAACCGTAACCTTGAGTATAAGATACTGAGCCATCTGTTTGGATCTCTACAGGCACAACTGTTTTATCCCCTTGCGTGGCAAAGGGGATTTTAAATATTTTAGTCATAGGATTTATTCTCCGAAATTACTCTTTAAGAAATTTTTACGATATGAACCATAACCAAATGCTTTTTTAGTTATGATGCGATATTTGACGCCTACGCCAGAAGGACGTGGCATTAAATCGAAGTTTTCTAATAATAAACGTAAGCGTTCATCTGGATTAAAATTAAAAACGTAATACATATACGTCATATCAAAGGGATCGAGTACAAATACTTTACTTTCACCCCGCCAGAAAAAACGTTTTAAAAATTGATTAATATTGGTGACCGTCGGACTTTGGGTGAGATTGAAATAACGCATTCTTATCAACATTCTTTTTTGATCTAACGTCAGTGATAAGGTGTAATCGGTATTGCGTCGAAAATTTGCGTTAAAATTAGCTTTCTTTTTACCAAAGCCAAAACCTATTTTTGTTTTCTCACTTGGGGAAATATCAATGCCTAAAGGCACATCTAAAATACGCGCCCAGACTGCTAACCCAAAGTCGTTGGCGGTATCAATATTAAATATATCGCGATACCAATTTTGCCAAAATAACACGGTGGATTGGTGAAAATAGTCTGCCTTAAAATGAGCCAGTGATTTTAATTTATCGGCATTTTCATATTGCCAAAGTATCGCTTGTAAAAGATCGGAATGATAATCAAACTGTTGAATATTCATACCATCACCACTTGTATCGCCCCTTTAGGTAAGCGGGCAATTTGATTAATGGCAATGGGAATTAATGCTACATGCCAATTTTTTCCATCTGTTGATAACTCAACTTTTGTGACAAATAAATGTGGCTCCACAGCATTGACGGCAGCGGAAATCTCAAAAGGAGAGACATCTCGCCCTACCACCAGCCCATTATCCCCCTCTATCTCTCCATGACTCCATTTTTCTAGTGCATCAGGAATAATGGTTTGTGCATCAAAAGAGGATTTTTTAACGGTAACTTTGCAAAAAATCGTCACTTCTTTTGGTCGTGAAAATTTAATCGGATATTCTTGACCACTTGCTGGCTCTAAGAGATTTATTTCAATATCACCATTAAACGCCGCACCTATTGTTTTCGTTCTTAATAAAACATTGGCAATTTCATGGCTGTCTCCCCCTTCAACACAGACATAAATGCTATGTGGCAATAAGGAAATACCATCGATAGTTAATGTTTTATCAGTGAAATTTTCTCGAAAAGAGAGAGAGTTAACCCCGGCTAATTCATAGAGGGACGATGTAATAGCTTGGGCAACACTGATGGTATTTTTAGCGAGAGTCTGTTTACGCCGACGCCTGGCTTTAATATCAGATTCTGCATAACGGCCAATAATAGCGTGCGTGGTATTATTGACTTTTTCCCAGCCTAATACCGAACTTGCCACTTTATTTAATTGCCCAATACCACAAGTGATAGGCCCGTACTCTTTAGCGCGCATATCCCCAGTTATTTTTCCAGTGTCTGCGATAATAAGAGAGGTTAATGTTTCAAATACTGCGCCATTTATCGTTAGAGCTTGTGAACCTTTAGGGATAATGGTGCCGGGCACCCCCATAAATTCCACATCACTTAAATAGGAGTGTGTGGCATTAATACGCTCTCCTCCCATTAACGCCCATATTGCATCAAGAAAAATCCCCCCAGCAATATCGGGATTAATTTGATTAGCAAGTTCGGCATTATTACGCACAATGGCATCGCGATTTTCAATTTCCATTGTTGCCAAAACCCCTTGGGGCGTTTCTGGCGATAAATTGATTGATTGCCCAAAGACAGTGCGAAATTCGTCTTCTACCTCCTTTCGTAGCGCTGCCGTATCAGGAACAATAACGCCTTTATTATTAATATATCGATAATCAGCCATGTAATGTAAATCCTCCATATATCGTGCGTATATCCGCCTGATATTTCAGTACGCCATTATCTAAAAAGGCATTAAAATGGCTGATAGCCACAACTTCCTCGATTTCAGCCAGACGTTGTCGAAAAGCCATTTCAAATAAAGGAATATCAACTTGACGGCTAAATGTTGCTGACCAATAAGGAATACCTTTATCTTTTTTATGCAACATCTCACCACGAACCGCTTTAATAAAATGCTGACAAAGGTTTTTTACTGCTTCATCGTTATCACAAATTTGCAGATCACCTTTAGCATCAATCACCAGATCATTATGCTGGTTTATAGCAAATGTCCTCATATTGGACTCCCTGTGTTATCTTTGCCTGCTTGTACGCCACTATGGCGATGGGTTGAACCGATATCTTTCCCGTTGTGACGCATCACGCCCCCTTGAGAATCACTATTTCCATTTACCGCATAATTACCATTTACTGTGACATTGCCGGTAAATATCGTTTCTCGGGCATTGATTTCATACTTGGGGGTTTCCAGTACAACTTTATCGTTATGAAGAGAAAAGCAGACAGAACCATCCATTGACTGAATAACCAAAGCATCAATATTTTTTCCGTCGATCACCCAACCTTTTAAGGTGCCAGGAAAAAACATCGCATCACTAAAGGTATGTAATCGGGTGGTATTAGGTCTATCCTCTAGACCACCGCGTTGAAAAATAAGGCTAATATCACGATCATTAGCTTTTAACCAACCAAAATCTCCCGCTTTAATCGGTGCTCTAATAAAAAAACCTCCGCCACCAAAGCGAAATACGGGAATATTTGCAACGGGTGCTCGTGAAATAGTTTGATTATCCGTGGTTAACATCATCACCAGTGGTTTGATCACGGCTCGATTGCTTTTTTCATCATAATCAATGACTGTTGCGGGCAACATATCATCCGTATTCATCATCAAATGGCGAAATGCGGACGAGAAAGCCCCTGCCAGTGAACCAACACTCGCAATATCGTTATTGGGTTTACTCATAATTAAGCTCGTTTACAAATTGCGGTATAGTTGAAATCAGCCTCATGTGAGGCAACACTAAACGCCAATTGCTCAATGATATAATCACCATTTAATGAAGGGTTTAATTTACTCTCAAGGCGAAGCATTCCACCAAGCTCCGAGGTGCTATCAATCAAGTAACTTACGGTTAACCCACTTTCTGTCGCTTTGGGAATGCCAATCATGCCTGAATTCATATTTAAAATACGCAAACGGCTTTTTAGTGCTTTGTCGTCATCTTTTACAAATAACGTATCATCATCAATAAAGGCTTTAACGTCCCCAGCTTCCTGTAAACGTTCTATTTGATGCAATGCTGAGCCGCAATAATACCAATTAGCAATATTCTTATCGGTAGCTTGAAAATCTAATTTCACCCCACAATCATCAGCAATAGCCAAGGCTATTTCACTCAGCCTGCGCATTGTGCCGCCACTGGAAGAAATAATTTTTCCCGCGCTTTGATGACTGGTTTTTGCCGATAAAGTTAACGTCACATCAGGAGGTGAATCTATTTCAGCACTGACAATATCGCCAATAAACAAAGAGAGTAATCCGGTATTAACTCGGCCGACCTCCAAATAGAGTCGTCGCGTTTGCTTATTGTTATTATAGGGACTGGTTTCTGTCAGCAGATAATCTCTTGTTTGTGCATTTAGCCCTGAGATAGTGACATTACATTCATTTTGTAATGGATTGGCATACTTTGTTCCACTGGCTGAAATACGTAATCCTTCATACCATTGAAGCCGTTCTCCGACTTCAATTCCGAGCCTTATTCGTCGAAGGTCCATCTTCCTCACTCCAATACACTAATGATTGCGTCTTGGTAAATTCCTCATACCAAGGTAATGCATCATACTCTGTTAAAAACATTAAATTAATTCCCTGATTTAAATAGCGATAAGGAATTATCGGTGTATTAGCAACAAGGCGCATTCCTGTAATAAGTATTTCGCCTTCTCGCTCGATATCACAAAACATGGTTTGATTAGCCACTTTAAGCGTTAATTGCCAATTCACACCGGCTATTGCTACAGAAAATCGTTGATTAGGAATGGCTTGTAATGGTATTTCTTGCATTTTTTCTACCTCCTAGCCCTGTTTTTTTCCTATTGGCATGGATTTTTTACTTTTCACATTTCCTCGATTAATCGTTGAGGATTGCTTAGGTTTTTTAGTCGATTTAGCTGATTTTTTATTGTATTCAGGCTCAATGCTTTTCCATTCAATAAACTTCAGTTTTAACTCAATAGCGTCTACTTTTGACGGATCTTCATCATGGCTAAGACTTTCTAATAGCATTGGTTGATAGGTACTAACACGAGTTTGAATACCCACTAACGTATTTTCGTCATATAACTGTTTTATAGTGGCATAAGCATTGGCAATATCGCCCGTTAACAATAAGCTGATACTGATACTGATGGGGTTGATCACCACATGGTCACTGCGGCTTTCCCCATTTTCTACCGTAAATGTAATCGCTTGGTGGCTATCGTCTATGGTGACTTGAGTTGGGTTAACACTATCAAACAATGTGGTAAAAGAGGCTAAATCAAAAATTCTAACTTCCGTTATCATAATTACACCCTCCAGCCACTAGAGTGATTCTGCGATATATTTTTAGCTTCTTGCTCTGTATAAGATTTCTTGATTTCTTTAACCACCTCCGCACCATTTGTGGCTTGAGTTTCAATTTTGATTTCACCAATTTGCACATTACTTTCGTTTTTAATGCTTGATTGATTACTGATCATTTGACTGGTCATCGGGTTTAAACTGTTATTTGACGATATTGCTAATCCGTTATTTAACGATTTAACCTCCTGCATAGGACTATAATATCGTGTCGCTGTTTGAGATTGTGGCAAGATATAGTCAAGCTCCCCCTCATTTGTTAATCGCCGCTCTACCTTTTGCACCACACGAATTTCTTTTTCTTCGTCGTCCATACCGAAAAAGCTTTTGGCTGATTGCCATATATCTTGTATTAGGTTGATTTTTTCATCGACAAAATCCAATATCTTTTCAACACAGCTCCACATCCATTCAAATAGGCTCACCACTGAATCAGAAACAAAAATAAAGATATCAATAATGGATTGCCCCCAAGCAATAAGATTATTAATCCCTATTTCTAGAGTCTGTATAAATTGGTTAAATGAGTTAGATATTAGATCCCATGCAGCAATAACAAAATCAGCAACAACAGTGACAGCCTCTTTTAAATATTCAAAGAATGATTGCCATGCCTGCCATATCGTCATGATCACACTTTTTAATACTGGGTATTTTTCTAATATACGGCCGATCATGGAATCGTTACCGTTAATAAAATTCATAATATCGTCATAGACGAGTTTAAAGGCGACACCTAATAAACCAATCACCGTTGCAATAGCAATAATAGGTAATGCCATGGCAAGTGTCGATGTGGCAGCAGAGATCATGACGGGTAAATAATAAATAGCAACAGCGGCGCCGATGGCGGAGAAAAAGCTAATCACAATATCTTTATTTTTCACACAAAAATCGACTAATTTATCAAACCATTCCATACCTTTTGCTAGCGTAGGAATAATCATATCTAAAAAGTTATTTTTGAATTGTGCCGCTAATTGACTAAATTTATGTATTGTGGCATTGAGTTGGATCGCACTTTCAATACTGTCGTCGTTGATACCTGAGAATTGTTTTTGTACCCCCATCGTACGCTCTAGCTCTTGACGACCTTTCATCATTAATTCGATGGTTTTATCATCAACAACACCTAATTTTTCCAGCTCTTTTTGGGCATCATCAAAACTCATATTTTTAACGTTATCAGCGACCTGTAAAAGCTGCTCTATGGGATCTTGCGTATCATCAAACGCAGTTGCCATAGCGGCTAAATCCGCTTGAGCAGCTTCTTTCGTGCCACCAATTGCAGCCATCGCCCCTGAAAAAGCGTCAATATCAATCGCCGCAACACCCATTTTTTTTACTGAGTTTATCTAATGATTCGATTTCTTGAGAACGTTCAAGTGACGCAGAAAATACCTTTTGTAACGTCCCCATAATATCCGTTGCACCTATGGCGTTTAGGATAAAATCTTTCATTTTATCGACGGTTTGCTGATAACTTTTCCCGGTTTCATCAACACTACTGCTTAATCGACGTTGAGCTTGAGCTTCTTCTATTGCCGCTTTAATACCTTGGGTTTGCATGGTGCTGATAAATTGATCGTAATCGGCACCTAGATTTTTAATCACCTCATCAATAACTAATTTATTTTCTTTATTTTTCTTTTCTGTCTCAGTTAATAAAGTTAATTCATTATTTAATGAAGCAAGCTGATCTTCCATTGCCTGATATTCAGCATTTAAATTCGCAAGATGACTTGCATCACTATCCACATCATTGCTAAGCAAATTTCTCGTGTAATTTAATACTGACATCGCATCTTTTAGAGCGTCAATGCTTGACGTAATTGAATGGATCTTCTCTTGTGTTTCACCACTATTTATTTCAATATTTATGGGCTCATCAAGCGATAAACTCGTCAGCCCCGTTAAGATATTTTGCAAAAAAGTATCAAATTCTTGAGTACTACTAAGTGCCGTTTTAACGATTTTTTGTATCGAATTTTCAACAGTTTCAGAGGCTTGAATAATTTCTTGGTTGTCCACCGAAAGGTTTATTTCAGGCTCCAGTGATAATTCGTTAAAACTGGTGGCTATTTCTTGAACAAAGGCAAAAAAGCGATTAATACCTGCTGATGCGCCCTGCTCTATTTTCTTCATTTCCTCAAGAATTTCGTTGGTCGATTTCCTGATATTATTTAATGCGTTATCAGATACCTCCGCGTCTAACGTCAGTACCTGACTAAATACGGGTAATAGCGACATTATCTCTCCTTGGACGCCGCTAGCGCCTCGTTATAACGATTGGTAATCGCAATTTCCCACAGATCAAAAGCTTCCTCTAAATCTATGGTTGTTTTGAGTTCTGTGAAAGAGGCGAAGCCGGCTGAGATGATGACGGCAAAGAAGCCATCAGCGTTTTTATAATCGACGGGAGAGAACCGCTGAGCTTGCCTAATAGGTATTGAAGGAAATTTTGGCTCCCGCCGTTGCCGAAAAAACTGGTGTTGTACTTTAACATTTCTAATTCAAGACGAATTAACGCTTCCCCATCAGGGACGTGATTATCAATTAATGTACTGGTTTTTAAATAAATTTCTTGGCCTTCTTTTTCTACAGCAACATACGCCATCATCTTTAACATGGCCTCTTTACTGACTTCATAATCACCGATTTTAGGGGCATTTGATAATGGGTATTTAGCCAAGATCTCTCGTCCAATTGTGGCGGGTAACCGGCTAATAATAAAGGTATGCTGTTGACGATCACTATCAATCACCGTGATCTCTTTTGGTTTAATCAACATATAAAAACTCCATAAAAAAAGGCGACCGAAGTCGCCATGATAAAAAGTAAGATTAATAATTAACGCGCTCTAACACAGTCAAAATCTTGGAAAATAAAAGTGTACTGCTTAGATTTAAGGCGTCCTACCCCTGCGACTGAATTACCTCGGCAACCGCCAGTAATACGTCCATTACGTGCCGTGGTAATAGAGCCATCTCCATAAGAAGCGACTAAAGTAATCACATCACTGGCAGGACGTCGTCCCCGTCTTGCCGTATTAGCATCAAACAAAATAGCTAGATTTTCGTCTTCTTCACTTCCCGCTAACACATTAATGGTGACCGTTTGAGGTGTTGGTGAAGACCAACTGACCAAATTACCATTAATATCTACCGCTGTTTGTGTAATATTAACTGTCGGTAAATCTAAAGGATCACCTTCATCAGAAAAGGTGGTGATCGGAATACCCGCTGGAAATGTTTTACTTGCTTGAATAATAAGGCTTAAGCCTGTTGCTGAAATATCGTTCATTGTTTATTCCTTAAACTAAATTATGTGAGCCTTCAACTTTACGAACCCAATCGCCTTTACCGTAAATCAATACATATTTCATGGTGTATTCCGGTAAATTCCCTGGCCCTGTTTGTTCAACGATTTCAGCGTTGTACCAATAACCTTTGTTTTGTACATCGTGCCACGCTAAATCATCACCTGCCGCATCTGTAATTGCGATTTTTTGTACTTCTGTTAATGCCTTACCCGTTTGAATAGTGCCGTTATTTAATGCCTTTGTTACTGCCCCAGCAATGATCATCATCGCTCTTGCTTCACCATCTTTATTCGCAGGAATACCGCGTGTTGACAGTAGTAAACTAAGCCACTGCTGTGCAATATACGCTTTTAGCCATTGCTCATTGGCATGTACGCTCATATCTACTGGATTAGCACCATTACCACATAAAAAGCCACGTTGATAGAAGCTGATCTCAGAGCCAGATACCGCCGTTTCACCATAATAGTTCACGCGCAATTTATCTAAGCGATCGGCCGCCATATCTGTGGTAACTTGCGATGGGAATGTAATACCAAATTGTCGATACATGTAATTGGTGGTGGCATTAGTACGCTCAAAATCTGTTGCTGCCATAATCGCCATAGGCAACGCTTGCACAAAAAAGTTTTCCTCGGTTTTTAAATTCAACCCTGTCGATGCGGTATTCATTAATGCCTTGCTGTACATTTCAGCTTGTTGATCTGGCACCGATAAATAAAGTTGGTATTTGACATTTTCACCTGCTACGTATTCAGCCAGTTCCACACTTTGCTCAATAGATAGTTCGGTTAAAAATGTTGCACTACCAAATGAGTCAGAAATAGCTTCTGCAGCCATAAATGCTTCAAGGGCAGTCTGTGATGCATTACCCTCAGAAGTTTGTCCCTGACTTAACCCTAAGGCATCAGCAAGAGGTGAGTTGTTGACGCTAATCTGCGCTTTTTCTTGCACACCGCCGCTGATTAAGAAAGCACTATCCATAGCATTAAAAGTCACATAACAACTGGCAAATTGTGGCTCACTTTCAGCATTGAGTTTTGCTTGAATTAAAGATGCAATATCACTATAGGACGTCACGTCTTGAAGAGAGAGCTTGCTGATTTTTTTGGTCACATCGCCAATCACCAGCGTTAACTCACCCTCTTCAATCAGCTTTAATTTATCCAGTGTGGCAACCGGCCCACCAAAGAGTGTTGGCGCTCGTCCCATTGGCTCATAAGAGGCAATCTGTAGCTCTTTAGGCTTGCTGACGGGAGCCGGACTCACATAACTAAAATATTGGCGGGCAAATTGCGCTTCTGGAGAATCAGCTCCCAAAAACGCATCAACTTGACCAGAAGTAAATTCGAGTACTTTCCCTGCTGGAATTTTAGGGTTTGTTGAAAAAATACGTGCGGTCAGTTTACGCATTGGTGCAGTAGAGGCACCAATCACCGCACTCGCAATATCAACATAGCGTGTTTGTTTAATAGACATATTTATCCTTAAATACGAGATAGATTAGATATAAGTAAATGTGTAGCTGCAGTGTTTAGAGATAACGAGCTGGGAAAAGTGACATTAAAATCAAATGAAGGATTATGTTCATAGCTATTTCCTTCATTAATTATTGGCGCACGCCTAATTTCTGTCGCACGTTGTATTCCTATTCCTTTTTTTCTCATTGATTCAATAAAAGGCAGCGAATGAATGATCATTCGCGTTGTTCTAATTAAATCACCTGCAGTAAAATCAGATTGTTTTTTAGTAAAGCTCTGAACTTGATAAGTTAACTCAACAAGTTGTTGTTCAGTGTGATTGGCATTATTACCTTGAACATCATAACTTCTTTTCTGCCAACCTTGGCTCACCTCCTTAATAGGAAAAAACATAATAATATTATTATCAGTGATTCCTTCCGGTTGATATCCTGTAATAACTTCAGCATTGATATCTGTTTTTATTAATTGTTTTATTAATTGCTCTCGAATAGCTTTATTAATATCATTATCATTCATTTCATCTCCTTTATTTTACACTCCTTTTTAATCACTTTAATTAATACACTCTTGGCGAATATAACCTTGTAGACCTAAGATGATGGACTCTGACTGAGCAATTCTTTCTCTGAGTATCCAATAATTTCGGATAGCGGCGTCAGTAGGTCTGGCGCGGGTTGCATCATCCACGCGGGGGGTGGAATTGGCGTCGTTTGTTGCACAACTGGCTCTGATGTACACCCGCTCAGGATCACGCTCAGCATAACTACGCAACCGGTTAATTTCGCTCTTGGCACTGGCTAACTCCTGTAAACGTTGAGTATCCATTTGATATAATTGCTTTATTCTTAATTGATAGTTTTTGTTTTCTACAATCTGTTGCGTCAGTGTTTCATTAATTTTCACATATTTTTGTTTTAATATTTTATTTCTATCAATAACCCAAAAAAGTCCAGCAATTAAACATAACATAATGATTATTATGATTTTTGTAAGATAGTTCATAATAACAACCAAGCATCTTCAAATACTTTTTTGGCATAGGGTTGATAACCCAGTTCAATATTAATAATGGCTATAGATAAAGATATACAAACTTTTTTTATTTGGGTATCAATAGGTTTATTACTTTCAATCCCTATTTCTTTTGATACGCGCTCAATATAACCTAATGTATTATTCTCATTAGGTGGTGCATAGCGATAAATAATAGATTTAATTGTATTTAAACCATATTTATTTTGATAGGTTTGAATTAATTTATAAATTGCTCTGATGCCATATTCTGGTGAAATAAATTGACAAAAATCTTTATCTGTTTGCGTGCTTGCTAATCCTTGCCATTTTGCACCATGGCGTATATTACCTGGGTTATTATTACGTTCACCCCGCGCTATTTTAGCCATTTTTAACTCCTATTTTTCCTGATAAGAAGTTTGCTTACAGGTTCAATGCCTACATAACCAATAAAGACACTGGCTAAGTAAGCAAATTGATGATTAATACTAAATAAAAGGAGAATATCTTTGATAAACCAAGCAAACATTGCACACATCAGTCCATCTAAAAAAGTTTTTTTCCATCCTCCTGCGTTATATAAACTTCGAAGAATAGCCATTCCCCCAGCGAGTAAGGCTGATATACCTTGCTCTTTCATTGAATAAAGAACAATGCATATTTGTTCCCATAGATCTGGATTTTCTTTCATTATTTCTTATGGCTTACCTCCAATCAGAGGAAATGTCATTAATAATATATTCATTCTTCATATCTAATTTTAATCACAAGGCTAATATGAATATATTGACGGTTTTATTTATCTAATAAATTAGATAAAAGCGTAGTATAAAAAATGCCATAACATAAACCTATTGGCAGTGAGATCGATTAACTCGCCAAGCTTATATAATGGTCAGTGTGATAGTGATAAATATTGAAAACAAAAAAGCCCCACTTCAAAAGTGAGGCCTCTTAGATTTTGCTGAGAGCTTGTTAGATACAAATCTCTCACTGTGGAGTTATAGTATGCTTATTTTTCCTTTAAGTCAACAATATTTTTTCATAAAAATAAATAAAAATAGAAAATTATTATTTTACAGTAACTTCTTGTAGAAATTTATCTGATAAAGACTCTTCTTTAAAGCATTCCGCCACTAAAAAATCAAATAGCGGTTTATAATGACTATAAGCAGCCGTTTTTGAAATACTCACCACATGTTGCAATTGTTGTAAGACTTCGCTGAATTTAAGGCGAGGATAACCGCGTCCAGCACATTGGCGACAAGGTTTAAATACGGCAACTCCTTGTAATTCAGTCTGTTTTTTATCAACAATTTTTCCACGTCCATGGCAACGGCATGCTAAACGAATTTCCGCTTTACCTTTGCATGTAGGGCAAATAACGCGTGTTACTTCCCTTACCTCTCGAAAAGAAGGTTTATTTGATGAGGTTGTTTTTAGATGAGGTTTGGCATTTTGAGTAACCTGCTGGGTTGTTTTTCGACCATGGCATTTGGTGGTAAAAACTTCAACTTCGATAAAGCCATCATCACAATCAGGACATGCTCTCTTGCTGGCTGCACTTCTGGCATAATCCTGAAAAGCATATTCAGCGATAATATGTAAAACTTTAGCTTTATCATGTTCAGCTAACTTATCAATCATCTTATATTGGTTAACTTGAGTTAATGCACATTGATACAGGCTTTCTATCGCTTCTTCGGGACGGTTAATGTGGTGTTTCGCTAAAAATAGCTCTATTCCCATTCGCCCTTTACGTGTCGCTAAGCTTATTGAAGCCATTACATCCGTAATGGATAATGAATCAACAGCTTTAGGCGTCCTAACATCACTTAATACAACACTTTTTGGAGAAAAATACTTAGGTAAGTCAGCTAATCTCATACAATATTCCCTTTGATTTACTGTCACGATTTATTTGCTTATCCATATCCCACAACAAGTTAGGGGCACTTACATGCCTGCTTAAATCACCATTAGCGTATTGATGCACTCAATGCTATTTTATACTCAACCTATCCGTTATGGTTAATTTAGTTAACAAATCATGTTTAACATACTTTTATTAACTGTTAGTTAATGCTAGTATGTAACTAAAGTCACGTCAAGATAGAAAAGGAAATTAACTGGTGGTTAAAAATGACTATAAGTTAGCATTCACAAAAAGACTACAAGAAGCCTGCCTAGACTCTGGGATTGCGGGTAGAGGGTTAGGTAAAAGAATTACAGAGGCATTGGCTAAACAAGGAATAAAAGTCAGTGCGCCCGCTGTCTGGAAATGGTTAAATGGTGAATCCGTTCCTGACTCAACGAATATTTTAGCCTTAAGTCAGTGGCTAGATGTTCGAGCCGAATGGTTAGAATATGGCAGAGGTGCCAAGAAAAATGATGGCATTTCAGTTAATGAAATAATGCCTGTTAATGATTGGGATAATAGTACTCCTATAGAGCGAGATGAAGTGGAGATCCCATTTTATTCAACAATTGAATTGGCCGCAGGTTTTGGCAGTTGTACCACTGATAATCAAAAGGTGGAATTATTGAGATTCTCTCGTTCTACATTTAATCAATATGGTGTACAGCCAAGTGATGCTGTTGCTTTTAAAGTGCATGGCGACAGTATGTCACCGGTTATTCCTGACAGCTCCATTGTAACCATCAGTACAGGGCATACTAAAATTATTGATGGTGGTATTTACGCTATTCAGCAAGGTGACTTGTTAAGAGTTAAAATCTTGCACCGCCTACCCAATAATAAAATCATTATTCGTAGCTATAATACGATTGATTATCCTGATGAAGAATCAACCTTAGAAGAAGTAAAAATCTTAGGGCGTGTTTTTAATTGGTCGGTGATGGGCTGGTGATCGCTTTAGGAAAAGTGAATGAAAAAGTGAATAGTGCTAACACTAGGCTTACTGCTATTCACCGTTAAGCCTAATGTTAGCTTTTTTAAATACAATAGCTCACAAGATCAATAATCCTAGACCACGTTTTACTTCATCAAGCTTTTGTTGAGTCACTTCTTTCGCTTTATCGCTCCCTTCTTTGATCACTTGTAATAAATAAGCTTTATCATTAATAAGTTGCGCTCTTTTTTCACGTATTGGTTGCAGAAGCTCTTGTAAGATATCATTAAGCATAGCTTTGCATTTCATATCACCAAGTCCTCCTCTTTGGTAATGAGCCTTCATTGCTGTCACCATGGCTTTATCTTGGCAAAAAGCATCTAAATAGGTGAACACCACATTACCTTCAATATGACCTGGTGATGCAACATCAATATGTTGCGGATCGGTATACATCGAATAAACCGCTTTTTTAATTTCATCGGCTGTGGATGATAAATTAATCGTATTACCTAAGGATTTAGACATTTTCCCACTACCATCTGTACCGGGTAAACGACCGACTTGCCCTACTACGACCTTACAACTTGTCAATACGGGTTGTCCTATTAAGCTATTTATTTTGGTGACGATTTCATTGGTTTGCTCAATCATAGGCAATTGATCTTCTCCTGCGGGCACAATATCTGCACTAAATGCAGTAATATCCGCCGCTTGACTGACAGGATAGGTTAAAAATCCCGCCGGCAATGAACGAGAAAGATTTTTTTGCAAAATCTCATGTTTTACTGTTGGATTACGCTCTAAGCGAGATACTGTGACAATATTTAAATACAGCATAGTCAGTTCTGATAAAGCCGGTAGTGCGGATTGTAAGCATAATGTGGAAAGTTTCGGATCAATACCAACAGCTAAATAATCAGCCACCACATCAAAAAGAAATTTACTGACCTTTTCAGGTGTTGAGCCATTATCGGTTAACCCTTGCATATCAGCCATTAAGATATATTGTGTCGCTTTATTCTGAAATTCGACACGTTGCTGAAGAGAGCCAATATAATGACCAAGATGTAAAGGTCCAGTGATCCGATCCCCTGTTAAAACTATCGATTTATTTTCAGTGAGATATTTGTTCATTGCATTTCCTTAGTTGGGATAAATACCGCCAGAGAAATGCCATAAACAACATCACCGCGCTCTGGCGGCAATAGTGTTATTTATATAAATCAAAGATAAATAGGACTAGGTGCCGCTTAAATAAAGCGCCACCAATTTTGAATTGATCTTAATGAGCGAGGTCTTGTATTCACAATCTTTCCTTATTAACTTATTTAGTTGTATAGCAGTTTTATCTATAAGTCAATCAAGGAAAATTATCCTAAGATCATCATTATCCCAACAAGTGGAGATAAGAAAAAACCCGTTACCTCTTACGAGATAACGGGTTCTTATATGGTGCCGGCTACCGGAGTCGAACTGGTGACCTACTGATTACAAGTCAGTTGCTCTACCAACTGAGCTAAGCCGGCGAATTCTGGCGGAAGGATAGAGATTCGAACTCTAGGATGGTTTCCCATCGGCGGTTTTCAAGACCGCTGCCTTCAGCCACTCGGCCATCCTTCCATGGCGCGCAATTATGCCTATCTCTGAGCTTGCTGTCTAGTCCTGATGATAAAAAAAATGTTTTTTTTATTTGTTTGCTTAAACTTCAGTCGAATTTTGCCTAAAAAACGATAACTTATTAATTTAGTGGTTAAATTTTGTGAGTTTTTGCTTTGTGATGATGGTGCTTTACAGATAAAAGCGATGAATAAAGGCGAGAAAAAGATAAGAAAAAACCCGCTATCTCTTACGAGATAACGGGCTCTTATATGGTGCCGGCTACCGGAGTCGAACTGGTGACCTACTGATTACAAGTCAGTTGCTCTACCAACTGAGCTAAGCCGGCGAATTCTGGCGGAAGGATAGAGATTCGAACTCTAGGATGGTTTCCCATCGGCGGTTTTCAAGACCGCTGCCTTCAGCCACTCGGCCATCCTTCCATAGCGCGAAATTATGCCTATCTCTGAGCTTGCTGTCTAGCATTCAGCGTAAAAAAAATGACTTTTTTTGTTTATTTGCTCAAACTTCACCCGAATATCCCTTTTAAAGTAATAACCTGTTAATATAATGACTTAATACTGATGGTTGTTTAGCCAATTTTTTCTTTTTTATTGACTTCATTTCTTAAAGGCTCGCAAACTGAATGCGTACACTGACCCAATTAAAGCCAAATACATTAACTCGCTTATATGCTCTGTTTCTTCTGTTTATGGCCATATCCCTTTTTCTATATGCTTATAGCTATTTTGATACTTGGCTAGAAAGTAAAAAAAATGCCATTAACAACACGACTAATAAGTTTGCATCTCAAGTTGAAGATTACCGCTATCACGCTAACCAACTATTCCAGTTATCAAACAAAATTAATGATCCAACCCTCTTTCTGCCTTTAAAAATCAATCCGGTCAAACTACGCTCTGATGTTTATTGGCTTGAAGGACGCGATCAGACCGTTGACGCAATTGTTTTTGGTAAATCGAATGAACAAACCTTTCAGTTAGCCGGTTATTTTGCAAACGCGTTAGAAATTATTTGGGGGGTACGTAATAACTATAGCTCTCTCTATTATCTTAATGGTAAAGGCAATGATCTTATCCTTATTACTACCCACTCAATACTAAAACCAGAATTGCGCTATAAAGAAAGCTATTTAACACTAACGGCTGAAAACAAACGTTCTGAGCTATTAATGCAATCAACGGCATTAGATGAAAAAGAGAGCCTTTCTCCCATTAGGAAAATGCCGACAGAAAATATTTATTACTATACCTACCGCACCATGTTTAATGTGCCAGGGCAACTGACCAGTGTTATTGCCTTTGATTTACCCATAAATAATTTTCTACCTGCTGAGCTATCACCTCAATATTTAAGATTATTACCCACAGGACAGCAGAGTGTTTATGATAAAAACAATATTGAGGTATCAACGGATGGGACTTCACTCATCTTCTCACAGCCCATCGCAGGAATACCCTACTCGTTATCTTATGAGTATCCACTAAAATCGATTTTCAATGAGATTGTGTATAAAAATATCTGGTTACTTATCAGCCTACTCATTTTTATCTCGATTTCAGTGTTTGGCCATATCTATATTCGTAATAAATATGTATTCCCTTATATTTCGATGACGCGTAACCTTCGCATCAAAGAAGAGATGACTAACGATATCATTTCTAATCTTCCGATTGGTCTATTGGTGTATAATTTTTCATCAAACCACAAAATTATTAGTAATAGCCACGCAGAGAAACTATTACCTCATATCGATTTATCTAAGATCCGCCAGATGGCGATTGAACATAATGGTTTAATCCAAACGGCCATTGATAACGAAATTTATGAGATCCGCACCAGTAGCAACAGCAATATCGATAATACTGCTCTATTCATTTTTCTGAATAAAGACAACGAAGCATTAATCAATAAGAAATTGCAGCTAGCACAACAAGAATATGAAAAAAACACGATTGCACGCCGCAAGATCTTATCCAATATGTCATTGGAACTCATACGACCAATTAAAGATATTAATGAGATGGTATATCAATTTAAAGATCTACTTCCTAACGATACTCACCAACAATTACTGAGTCTGCTATTAGAAAAAACGAATTATATTTCTGAGTGGATAGAAAACATTACGCTAATTAATAAGTTAGAAAATCAAGAATGGAAAATACATCAAGATGAATTTGAACTTTCAACGCTAGTTGAATCTATTCTAATAACCGCATCACCATTTATGATAAGAAAGGGATTAACACTTTATTTCCATAATAATATTAAACCTAGTTTACTTTTATTTAATGATGGCCCAGCATTAAGTAAGATTATTTTATCATTGATTAATTATGCCATTAGTACGACTAATTATGGAAAAATAACCGTCAATCTAAATTTAGAAAAAAATAATGATAAAGAAGAAATAGTAATTGATATTATTGATAGTGGCAATGGGTTAACAGCTCAAGATCTGGCTAATATTAAATATCCATTTTTAGGTCAAGCTATGGGTGATAAATATTATTCCAACTCGGGTATTATTTTTTATTTATGTCATTTGTTGTGTAACAAAATACAAGGCACTTTGACCATTACAAGCCAAGAAAGTATTGGCTCTCATTTCCGTATCGTACTTCCATACCAGCATATAGATACAGAAGAGCGCTCTTTTGACATATTATTAGAGGGTATAACTGCAAAACTCGCCATAAAAAACCCTGAAATAGAAAAAATAATCTGCCAACAGCTTGATAAATATGGCGCTACATACTTTGATAAAAATAAAGAGAATCTTTACTCAGAATACGATATCATACTTAGAGACACTCCGGATAATAATCCTGAATCAGCAACAGTATTATTAGTTAGCTCTATTACCGGATTTGAAAAAATAGCAAGAAATTTAATAAAGTGTAACTATAACTTCGGTGATCCATTAATTGAGGCTATTACTTATTTGATTGAAGAAAATGAACAACTTTCTCTCGAAACAACTCAAACGAGTATTCGTAATGAGAATAATAACCTTGATCATCACGAAGTAATTCTTAATAATTATAGGAAGAAGTTGAATGATAGTGATTATAAGGAACTATTTATCAATACTGTTCCCATTGATGTTGAAAAACTACACTTAGAAGCAACTAATAAAGACTTTCATTCTCTAGCTCAGACAGCTCATCGTCTGAAAGGGGTTTTTGCTATGTTAGATTTAGAATATCTCAGAGAGAACTGCGAATATTTAGAAGATGACATAAAAAATCATAATGAATTAGAGATAAAAGAACGTATCAATCAACTGGATAAATGGATCCGACAGTTGCTGTAGCAAGGTAACAATTAAACATGAATAACCTTAATATTATTATTGCCGATGATCATCCAATTGTTTTATTCGGCATTCGTAAATCTTTAGAACAAATTGAATGGGTTAATGTTGTTGGTGAATTTGAAGATTCCACTTCACTTATCAATAACTTATCTAAATTAAATGCAGATGCTCTTATCACCGACCTATCTATGCCTGGTGATAAATATGGTGATGGTATTACGTTGATAAAGTACATCAAAAGACATTATCCTAATTTGTCTATTATTGTACTCACTATGAACAATAACCCAGCTATCTTAAGTGCTGTTCTTGACCTTGAAATCGAAGGTATTGTATTAAAACAAGGTGCGCCTGCTGATCTACCTAAAGCACTTGCAGCATTGCAAAAAGGCAAGAAATTTATGCCTGAAAGCGTGGCTAAACTGTTAGAAAAAGTGAATGCCAATGGTTATGGTGATAAACGCTTATCTCCCAAAGAAAGTGAAGTGTTGCGCTTATTTGCCGAAGGTTTCCTTGTCACTGAGATTGCTAAAAAACTCAATCGTAGTATCAAGACTATCAGTAGTCAGAAAAAATCAGCCATGATGAAGCTCGGTGTCGACAATGATATCGCTCTGCTTAACTACCTATCATCAGTCACTATTGATAAGGAAATTAACGGAGAAAGCTAACCCGTTAACTTTTCTTCTCTATGCTGTATAGATAAAATCAGGAAGCTCATACCCATTGTGGGAGCTTCTCTGCTTTTTTATTACTTTTTATCCGCCATCACATCGTTGGCAACAAAAAAATGTTTTCCTCTCTTCCCCTATCATCCTGAGCCGGCAACCTAGCAACAATATTTATCACTGTAATATCGAAATTTTTCAATCAAATCTACCATGAAAAAACATCGCTTTTCCGAGATTAACCGTTGGATTATGCCACATAGGTGAGTAATACGTCTTTTAATACAGTAAGAGAGACTGGCTTGGAAACACAATCATTCATTCCCGCATCAATACAACGTTGTTTTTCTTCGGCAATCGCATTTGCTGTAACACCAATAATAGGAATAGTGCGACTCAATTCACGCACTGTTGTCGCTAATTGATAACCATTCATATTTGGCATATTGACATCGGTTAAAATAATATCGACATGATTTTCTTGCATAAAGGCTAAAGCATCACAGCCATCTTCTGCCGTTGCGGTATTAAAACCAATTTTTTTCAGTTGATCGGTCAACAATAAACGATTGATAGGGTGATCATCAACAATGAGTACTGTCAATAATTGTAGATCGTGATCCGTCATTAACGCATTATTCTCTGAGTCATCAGACTCTAATTTTGTTTGTGGTAATTGTAGGATAATCTTAATTAATTCATTTAATTTATATACTACATAACCAATTATTCTCAGAGATTTTCTTTGCAGGCTCAAAATAGTGTTCATAAATACGGATAAATTGGCAAGAGTTATCTAAACATTCATCATGATCGGTGATAATAAAATCATTCTCAGAGACCTGAGTCACTTCCGTGAATAATTGACAATGTAAGCCCACATAACTTAAATATCGTTCAACAAAGCTTTCTAGATAAAGATTTTTAATACTGATAAAGCAGCGAATAGTACTCTCTTTATAGAGATTATATTTGGTTTGTCCATCACTCGAATTTAGTGCCCCATATAAAGGGATCCGCACAGTAAAACGACTACCTACATTTTCTTGAGAAACAACACTGATATCACCATCCATCAAGTTAATCAGTTTTTCACAAATCGCTAATCCTAATCCTGTACCTTCTGAAGCACTTTCTGTATTTTGCGAGACCTGAAAGAAGGGTTCAAAAAGCTGATGAAGCATTTTTTCATTTATCCCTCTGCCGGTATCATGAATATCGAAATAGAGATAATATTCATCTCGATACAGGTGCAAAGTAATACATCCTGTCGTAGTAAATTTAATACTATTATTTAGTAGATTAGAGATAACTTGTTGGACACGAACCGGATCGTTATTAACGATTTTAGGTACATCCGGCTCAATAAAGCAGTAAATAGCTAAATCTTTTTTAGCAATTAACGGCAAATAGTTAGAGATAACAAAAGAGACAACTTGGCGACAATTGAATGGCTTAACGTCAATTTTTAATTGTTTCGATTCTATCTTCGAGAAATCGAGGATATCGCTGATAATTTTGAGTAGCAGCGATGAAGAGTTATCCATTGTTTTTAATAATCTGGCAGTCTCTTCATTTTGCGTCAATGATTGTAATAATTCTAAGTTACCAATAATGCCATACAGTGGTGTACGCAATTCATGGCTGACTGTCGCTAAGAACATTGATTTAGCTTGGTTTGCTTGTTCTGCGGCCGTTGCCATATTTTGTAGAGAGCGTTCCATTTTAACACGAGCGCTGATATCTACTAATACGCAAATCGCCACATCTTCATTCTGATAACGTGAATTCACAAAACTAATTTGCAAATGATTATGATTATTAGTGACCACATCCACTATATTGCTACTTTTTTCAGCAATAATAGAGAGAATATTTTGTTTATCACTATGGCTTAATAAGCGAAAATAATTATGGGCGAGCTCATTACTTAAAATAATCATGCCATCGCGTATTCTTAAGATACTTATTCCTACTGGGGCTGACGCGACTATTTTATGATTAAACTGCTCATGCTCCTCTAAGCGTGAAGCATTATTTTCTGCAGGTGAAAATATTTTTCGCTCAAAAATCCAAACGAAAATAAAGATAACAATCGCCGAAATGATATTTAAAATAATGGCATTAAAAATAGTAAACTTAAATTCATTTAAAATTTGTTTTAATGGTAGTGAATAAACCACACTAAAAGAAGAAGGAAGTAGCTTACGTTTTGCAACTAAATCACTAAAATCATCATCAAAGCCAAAGTAAGGAGCACTAACATCCGGTACATCCCTTACACTGCGATAATTATTCTCTTCAGGATAACTTAAGACTGGATTATTTTTATTGTTTAAAAGATGAATAGAGATAACGCGATCTTTCGTAGGTGAAAAATACTCCAATCGGATCGCCCTTTCGATACCAATGAGTGCAATAAATTTCCCTGACGCATAAACTGGCGACATGACATAGAGGATACCGCTATCCCCCTTGGCATCAGGTACTATCCAGTATTGATTACTCTCTTTCCCTTGAGCTCGTTGATTAATGTAATTACGTGTATTTTCATAAACCATTTTTTTCAACAGTTCAGTATCAATAGGTGATGCACGCAATGGGAAATTAATCATACACATACTATGAGAGCCAACCATAAATACTTGGTTGATACCTTGTAAAGCAGGGGTATTATCTTTCCAGTAATACAGAATACTATTAAATGATCGAAAATAATTGTTTGTTTGCCCTTTGAATAATTCACAATCGGCACTTTCACTTAATTTATGAAGTGAAAAAGGCCCTTCATAAAAAAAAGAATTATTCATCTTAGGGTTTAAATTGAGTTGCTCTTGATGCCGCTCTGCTAAATATTGCAAATCGCGGATAGTACTCGAGGTTTGGCGAAAGAAGCCCAATAAATCGGTATAGTTATTACTATATTCTTGTCGGATATCTGATTTAGTATCATTAAAGATGTTGATGAGATAAAACATGGTTAATAATGCGCCCATTGCCCACAACATGATACCCAGTGCACGAAAAAGGTAGCGGGAAATTTTTAATGACGTTTTAAATGACGAAAGATATCGCAAATAACCACCCTAATCGGTAATACAGATAATCAACTTTCTCATTCTAACAGAAGTTACTCTAGGTCTGAATGAGATGATCTTTATCATCAGGATAATTTTTTCTGATGACTGATAAAATTTATTGGCTAATAAATGCTTATAATATAAAAAAGCAGGCATTCCGCCTGCTTTTTTTGCTTTAAGTTACTGAAAAATAGCTATTATTCTTCTTCACTATCCGCATCATCTGTTGGTTCAGACTCTGGAACATCAGAGATATTGTCGCTGATCATTTCATCAACTTCATCATCATCTAATGCATCATCTTCATCTTCAACACGTTGTAAGCCAACGACTAGCTCGTCTTCTGTAGTACGGATCAAGGTAACACCTTGTGTATTACGTCCCACAATGCTGACTTCTGATACTCGGGTACGCACTAACGTTCCGGCATTGGTGATCATCATAATCTGGTCAGTTTCTTCAACTTGAATAGCGCCTACCACTTTACCATTACGCTCACTCACTTTAATCGAGATAACGCCTTGTGTTGCACGGTTTTTGGTTGGGTATTCACTTTGAACGGTACGTTTACCATAACCGTTTTCAGTCACTGTTAAGATATCACCTTCGCCACGAGGAATGATCAGTGAAACCACTTTATCATCATCAACCAGTTTCATACCACGAACACCTGTCGCAGTACGACCCATTGGGCGAACACACTCTTCTGCGAAACGAACCACTTTACCATCTGCTGAGAACAGCATGGCTTCATTACTACCGTCGGTTAAATCAACACCGATAAGCTCATCGCCATCATTTAAATTAACCGCGATAATACCGGCACTACGAGGACGACTGAAGTCTTGTAATGGTGTCTTTTTAACCGTACCGCTCGCCGTTGCCATAAAGACAAATTTACCTTCTTCATACTCTCTTACTGGAAGAATAGCGGTGATCCGCTCATCTTGTTCTAGAGGTAATAAATTGATAATTGGGCGACCACGAGCACCGCGGCTCGCTTCTGGTAACTGATAAACTTTCATCCAGTACAGGCGACCACGACTTGAGAAACACAAAATAGTATCGTGTGTATTAGCCACCAGTAGGCGATCGATAAAGTCTTCTTCTTTGATCCTTGCGGCTGACTTACCTTTTCCTCCACGACGTTGCGCTTCATAATCAGTCAATGGCTGATATTTAACGTAACCTTGGTGAGATAGTGTCACAACCACATTTTCTTCATTAATCAGATCTTCGATATTAATATCAGCGGTATTTTCCGTGATTTCAGTACGACGAGGATCGTTATATTGTGTTTTAATTGCTGTTAGCTCTTCACGAATAACGTCCATTAAACGTTCAGGGCTTCTCAAAATATGCAATAACTCAGCAATTTGTAGCAGTAACTCACGATATTCATCTAGCAGTTTTTCATGCTCAAGTCCGGTCAGTTTCTGCAAACGCAGATCTAAAATGGCTTGTGCTTGTTGTTCTGTTAGATAGTATTTACCGTCATGCACACCAAATTGTGGCTCTAACCACTCAGGGCGAGCAACATTGCTATCACCAGCACGCTCTAACATCGCAGACACGCTACCGAGATCCCAAGGTTGGGCAATTAATGCCGCTTTCGCTTCTGCTGGGGTTGGTGCTTGACGAATTAATTCAATAACAGGATCGATATTGGCCAAAGCGACCGCAAGTGCTTCTAAGATATGAGCACGATCACGCGCTTTACGTAATTCAAAAATGGTACGACGAGTCACCACTTCACGACGATGGCGAATAAAGGCTGCGATAATTTCTTTTAGGTTCAATAATTTTGGTTGGCCTTGATGAAGCGCAACCATATTAATACCAAAAGAGACTTGCATTTGAGTTTGTGAAAAGAGGTGATTTAATACTACTTCACCGACTGCATCACGTTTGATCTCAACAACAATACGCATACCGTCTTTATCAGACTCGTCACGTAATCCGCTGATACCTTCAATACGTTTATCTTTTACAAGCTCCGCAATTTTTTCAATTAAACGGGCTTTATTCACCTGATAAGGAATTTCTGTCACGATAATGGTTTCGCGACCCGTTTTCTCATCAGTTTCAATATCAGCCTGAGCACGGATATAAATCTTTCCACGCCCTGTACGATAAGCATCTAATATTCCTCTGCGACCATTAATAATCGCAGCAGTCGGAAAATCAGGCCCGGTAATATATTCCATTAATTCTTCTATGGTGATGTCTTCATTATCAACATAGGCAAGACAACCGTCGATAACTTCACCGAGGTTATGCGGAGGGATATTCGTTGCCATCCCAACGGCAATACCTGAAGAGCCATTAACTAACAAGTTTGGAATACGGGTTGGCATAACAGCCGGTATATTTTCTGTTCCATCATAGTTAGGAACAAAGTCGACCGTCTCTTTTTCCAAATCCGCCAGCAGTTCATGGGCGATCTTCGCCATACGAACTTCGGTATAACGCATAGCCGCCGCGGAGTCACCATCAACTGACCCGAAGTTACCCTGACCGTCAACCAACATGTAGCGCATAGAAAAAGGCTGTGCTAAACGAACAATCGTTTCATAGACAGCACTGTCACCGTGCGGGTGATATTTACCGATTACATCCCCAACAACACGGGCTGATTTTTTATAAGGTTTATTCCAATCGTTTCCCAGTACATTCATCGCAAATAGCACTCGGCGGTGTACTGGCTTCAGTCCGTCTCGAACATCGGGTAATGCGCGTCCTACAATAACGGACATCGCATAATCCAAATATGAGCTTTTCAGCTCTTCTTCGATATTAACTGGTGTGATTTCTCTGGCAATGTCGCTCATGGAGCCACTGTCCCTCATACTACGGATTCAAAGGTGTAGAACTATACCACAAATCGCCAATTTTAGGAAAACTGAAACAATGAAATTAATCACTCTTTCGCGATTCTCTTCGATTTAGCTTCGATTTCGCTCTCTAACATTGGTAGAATCATCGGTAATATGAAAATAGGAGTAATACTTTCTGATGAATGATAAAACAACCTCTTTGCATGCTAACGTAGATCAGCATGAAATCGACAAATTTGAGAGTGTCGCATCAAGATGGTGGGATCTTGAAGGTGAATTTAAACCCCTACATCGCATCAATCCACTAAGACTTAATTATATCCAAGAACGTGCTGATGGCTTATTTGGTAAAAAAGTACTCGATGTTGGGTGTGGTGGCGGTATTTTATCTGAAAGTATGGCCCGTGTTGGTGCAGAAGTCACCGGACTCGATATGGGTAAAGAGCCATTAGAGGTCGCACGTCTCCACTCACTGGAAACCGGTATCCCTGTCACCTATATACAAGATACCGTTGAAAACCATGCCGCAGAATATCCACAACGCTATGATGTGGTCACTTGTATGGAAATGTTAGAACACGTTCCAGACCCTTCCTCCATTGTAAGATCATGTGCCAAACTGGTGAAACCAGGTGGACATGTATTCTTTTCTACCATCAACCGTAATAAAAAAGCGTGGTTTATGCTGGTGGTAGGCGCGGAGTATATTCTGAATATGGTTCCTAAAGGCACCCATGATGCGAATAAATTTATTCGTCCTTCAGAATTATTAAGCTGGGTCGATGAAACCAATTTACGTAGCAAAAATATGATTGGGTTACATTACAATCCTATTACAGACAAATTCCGATTAGCGCCAAATGTTGATGTTAATTACATGGTGCACACTCAAGCGACCGATAATTCGGATTTGTGAAATAGAGAGATTGATTTGGTTTAATAAAACATCAAACGATCACATTTTTAAAAATTGACTTTGCCTCTTTTTAGCGTCGTTTTAAGTTTCTGACTGCCTGTATTTATGCAGGGTACAGGCAGTTGTTAAAAAAATTATCCCCTATTTATCCACAGAAACATTCGGATTTGTACACTTGATCAATCCCTCAATTACCATTATCTTGTTATCACCATTTGAACAAACCCCTATATATTGTGTTTCCTTAAATTTCACACCACAAGACTCCTTGGCAATGTTTGTCATCGGGAGCGCTTTTTTGCGGTATAAAATTTCAGGTTGCCCATTTATAGGTCATTAAAGCCAGAAAGGTGCATCGCTCATGAATCACAGCCTGCTCGTCACAAAACGTGATGGTCATAAAGAACGCATTGACTTAGACAAAATTCACCGTGTTATTACTTGGGCCGCTGAAGGTCTAGAAAATGTCTCTGTTTCTCAAGTTGAGTTACGTTCTCAGATTCAGTTTTATGATGGTATCAAAACTGCCGATATCCATGAAACACTGGTTAAAGCTGCTGCAGACTTAATATCTGGTGAAACACCTGATTATCAGTATCTTGCTGCTCGTCTTGCTGTCTTTAATTTACGTAAAAAAGCCTATGGTCAATTTGAGCCACCGGCATTGTATGATCACGTTAAACATTTAGTTGAACTCGGTAAATATGACCGTCATCTTCTCGAAGATTACACCAAAGAAGAGTTCGAACAGATGGATAAGTTTATTGTTCATCAACGTGATATGAATTTCTCTTATGCAGCAGTGAAACAGCTAGAAGGTAAATATTTTGTTCAAAACCGTATTACTGGTGATATTTACGAAAGTGCACAATTTCTCTATGTGTTAGTTGCCGCTTGCCTATTTTCGCGTTATCCAAAAGAGACGCGTATGGATTATATTGAGCGCTTTTATAACGCGGTATCCACATTTAAAATTTCACTCCCAACACCTATTATGGCGGGTGTAAGAACTCCGACACGTCAATTTAGCTCCTGTGTTCTAATTGAGTGTGATGATAGCCTTGATTCTATCAATGCGACCTCAAGTGCTATTGTTAAATATGTATCTCAACGTGCAGGCATTGGGATTAATGCCGGTCGTATTCGTGCATTAGGTAGTGCTATTCGTAATGGTGAAGCATTTCACACGGGTTGTATCCCATTCTATAAGCACTTCCAAACGGCGGTAAAATCTTGTTCACAAGGTGGGGTACGTGGTGGTGCAGCAACGCTATTTTATCCTTTATGGCATTTAGAAGTTGAAAGCCTACTGGTATTAAAAAATAACCGTGGTGTTGAAGATAACCGTGTACGCCATCTCGATTATGGTGTGCAGTTAAACAAATTAATGTATGAACGTTTAATCAAAGGTCAGGATATTACATTATTTAGCCCGTCTGATGTGCCGGGTCTCTATGATGCATTCTTTGCTGATCAAGACGAATTTGAACGTTTATATGTACAATATGAGAAAGATAAGAGTATCCGCCAAAAACAAGTTAAAGCGGTTGAATTATTCTCACTCATGATGCAAGAGCGTGCCTCTACAGGTCGTATCTATATTCAAAACGTTGACCACTGTAATACACACAGTCCGTTTGATCCGGCGATTGCACCTATCCGTCAATCAAACTTATGTTTAGAAATAGCACTACCAACCAAACCATTAAATGATATTAAAGATCCAAATGGTGAAATTGCCCTGTGTACACTTTCGGCCTTTAATCTTGGAGCGATTGAAAATCTAGACGATTTAGAAGAGCTAGCACGTTTAGCCGTTCGCGCGTTAGATGCTTTGTTAGATTACCAAGATTATCCAATTTTAGCAGCTAAACAAGGTGCTATGGGTCGTCGTACACTGGGTATTGGTGTGATCAACTTTGCTTATTATCTGGCTAAACACGGTGTTCGCTACTCAGATGGTAGTGCAAACAACTTAACACACCGTGCCTTTGAAGCTATTCAATACTATTTATTAAAAGCATCAAATGAATTAGCAAAAGAGCAAGGGGCATGCCCATGGTTTAATGAAACCACCTATGCAGAAGGTATCTTACCTATTGATACTTATAAAAAATCATTAGATGTACTGACTAATGAACCTCTGCATTATGACTGGGAAAGCTTACGCAAAGAGATCAAACAATACGGTTTACGTAACTCAACGCTCTCTGCATTGATGCCATCAGAAACATCATCACAAATATCAAATGCAACCAATGGTATCGAACCACCTCGTGGTTATATCAGTATTAAAGCTTCTAAAGATGGCATCTTACGTCAAGTGGTTCCAGAGTATGAGCGCCTAAAAGGGGCTTATGAATTACTGTGGCAAATGCCAAGTATCGAAGGTTATTTGCAGTTAGTCGGTATTATGCAAAAGTTTGTCGACCAAGCGATTTCTGCCAACACTAACTACGATCCTACTCGTTTCCCTAGTGGTAAGGTTCCTATGAACCAGCTGCTAAAAGATTTGCTGCTCGCCTATAAATATGGTGTAAAAACACTCTATTATCACAATACCCGTGATGGTGCAGAAGATGTACAAGGTGATCTGGAAGAAGTCGTTGAAACGGCAGATTCAGATTGTGAAGGCGGCGCGTGTAAAATTTAATTGAGGAAGCTATGTCTTATACCACTTTTTCACAAGTTAGAAATGATCAGCTTCAGGAGCCCATGTTTTTTGGGCAACCTGTTAACGTAGCGCGTTATGATCAGCAAAAGTACCCTATTTTTGAAAAACTAATTGAAAAGCAACTCTCTTTCTTCTGGCGTCCAGAAGAAGTTGATGTTTCTCGTGATCGTATTGACTACAATGCGCTTCCCGATCACGAAAAACACATTTTTATTAGTAATTTAAAATATCAAACTCTGCTTGATTCGATCCAAGGTAGAAGCCCTAACGTGGCATTTTTACCTTTAATTTCGATTCCAGAATTAGAAACTTGGGTAGAAACATGGTCGTTCTCTGAAACCATCCATTCACGCTCTTATACCCATATTATTCGTAATATCGTCAACGATCCGTCGGTCGTTTTTGATGATATTGTTGAAAATGAAGAGATTTTAAAACGTGCTCGTGATATCTCATCTTATTATGATGAGTTAATCAATTTAACTAACCTTTACCATATGTTTGGTGAAGGTACGCATCAAATAAAGGGTAAAACTGTTGAAGTTACTTTACGTAAGCTCAAAAAACAGCTTTACCTATGCTTAATGAGTGTTAATGCTTTAGAAGCGATTCGTTTCTATGTCAGCTTTGCCTGTTCATTTGCCTTTGCTGAGCGCGAACTGATGGAAGGTAACGCTAAAATCATTAAATTGATTGCCCGTGATGAAGCATTACACTTAACAGGCACACAGCATATGCTCAATTTACTGCGTTCAGGTCAAGATGATCCTGAAATGGCCGAAATTGCCGCAGAATGCGAACAAGAATGTTATGACCTATTTGTTGAAGCAGCAGAGCAAGAAAAAGAGTGGGCAGAATACCTATTCTCAGAAGGCTCTATGATCGGTTTAAATAAAGAGATCCTTTGCCAATATGTTGAATATATTACTAATATTCGTATGCAGGCAGTAGGACTTAAATTGCCGTTTAAAGCACGTTCAAACCCTATTCCATGGATTAATGCTTGGTTAGTATCTGATAATGTGCAAGTTGCACCACAAGAAGTTGAAGTAAGCTCATATCTAGTAGGTCAAATCGACTCACAAGTAGATACTGATGATTTAAGTAACTTCGAACTGTAAAACAGAGAACTAGCGCTATACATTATGGCATCTCATAAAGTGACCCTGCACCAGCAGGGTCTATCAACCGCATTAGAATTTAGCTCTGAAACGCACCCTTCCTTATTGGATACGTTAGAGCGCAGCAAAATTCAAATCGAATATCAATGCCGAGAAGGTTATTGTGGCTCTTGCCGATTACGCTTAGTAAAAGGCAAAGTATGTTATCGCAATGAGCCATTGGCATTTATTCAAGCTGATGAAATTTTACCTTGTAGCTGTCACCCTGTGAGTGATATCGAAATCGAGATCTGCACAAAGTAAAACCATTGACTATAATGATCACTGTTTTCTTATATTGTTCTTTTTCTAACACAAATGCGTATTTTTAACTAAAGTTAAATAACAGAGTTATAAAAAGGATCGTTACTATGAAACTAAAAACTATTTTACCGATTTGTGCCGCCTCTTTCTCTTTACTGCTATTAGCAGGTTGTTCATCGCCACAAAAAATTGAAACCGTCGATGGGCAAACTATTTTGACCACAGATAAACCTCAAGAAGATGAGTCTACCGGATTAATTATTTATAAAGATGCTGAAACCGGTGCAATCAAACAAATTAATCGTGATCAAATAAGAAGAATGGTTGAGCTTGATGATTAATTAATCTTTTTTTGTCATTCAACAACCAAAGACATGTTAAATAGCGCCAACATTTTGTTGGCGTTTTTTTATATCCCCTTTATTTTGTAAACAAAACATTACACCAATCGTAATTAAAATTTGACAGAAATTTACCATTCTTATACCCTACTTTTAACTAGGTAAAATAGTTTGGAAAAACGAGGACTTTGTGAAAAATCGCACTATAGGCAGTGTATTTATTGTTGCAGGAACAACAATTGGTGCAGGAATGTTGGCAATGCCACTTGCTGCTGTGGGTATTGGCTTTAGTACCATGGTGTTATTGCTGGTGGGCTTATGGCTATTAATGAGTTACACCGCGCTTTTATTAGTAGAAGTCTATCAATACAACGATCCCCATACAGGCCTTGGCTCTATTGCGAAACGTTATCTGGGTATTGGAGGACAAGTCGTTACAGGTTTAGCTTTGCTACTTCTTATGTATGCTTTAACAACGGCTTATATCAGTGGTGCGGGTGAATTATTAGCTTCGACTTTATCTTCTTGGATTGGTCATAAGATAACCATCACACAAGGTATCATTATCTTTACAGTTATTGGTGGTGCGGTAGTCGGTATTGGTACCACTTCTGTGGATATGATTAACCGCTTACTCTTTACAGCAAAAGTTATTTTCTTAATTTTTATGCTGGTAGTCATGTTACCCCATGTGGAAAAAGTCAACTTAACCTCTATGCCTATCGCTCAGGGACTCGTTCTTTCTGCAATCCCGGTTATTTTTACCTCTTTTGGTTTCCACGGTAGTGTACCCAGTATTGTCAGTTACATGGATGGCAATATCAAAAAACTACGCCTCATATTTATCGTAGGTAGCGCAATCCCTCTTATTGCTTATATTTTATGGCAATTAGCAACATTAGGAGCTATTCCCACCACCACCTTTATGGGGATTTTAGCCCAAGAATCTGGCTTAAATGGCCTACTCACCGCCATCCGTGATGTGGTTGCTACACCGCGAGTCAATATTGCTGTCAACCTTTTCGCAGCCCTTGCACTCGCCACCTCTTTCTTAGGCGTAGCATTAGGATTATTTGATTATCTAGCTGATTTGTTTAAACGCAGTAATCGCGCATCTGGTCGTTTTCAATCTGGTTTATTAACCTTTGTTCCCCCGCTATTCTGTGCGTTATTTTTCCCTAACTTTGTGCAAGCCTTAGCCTATGCAGCAATTGCTTTATCTATTCTCGCACTATTATTACCAGCACTTCTGGTATGGAAAGTAAGACAGCAAAAGCAGACTACAGAGCATTATAAAGTTAAAGGCGGTAAGCCAGCCTTAGCCATCGTATTTATCTGCGGGTTAGTAGTGATTGGTATTCAAATTGCGATTACCTTTAATATATTGCCACAAGTGGGTTAATCACCATTAGCTGATAAAAATCAAATAAAAAGCAGGTGTTAATTGTAACACCTGCTAAAAATAAATAACTAAACGGGAAAAACCTAATGTTCCCGTTATTGATATTAGAAACTTAAACCAGCTCCTACATAGAAACCATCAGCAAGTTTATTGTTATTGTGATTATGCGCGTTTTCAATTTCAATCACCCGATAACCCGCATTAACATGAAGTGGTTTAAATACCGTGTATTTAGCACCAACATCAGCTTCATAATAGGATTTACTTCCTGACGTTAATCCTTCCGGCGAAGCGTAAGCTTCACCATAAACACTCAGTGAAGGTAAAACACGCCAATTAAGTCCAACACCACCAGCTAATGCCGCGCCGTCATCACCATTTTTGGGGGAGAGGTAAAGTGCTTTACCACCAACGCTTGCTGAGAATGGGCCAAGAGGTAACGCAAATTTTGCACCTAAACTACCTAATTGACCATCGTGATCACTACGTGCCCAGTTACCGTTAAAAGAAAGTCCAGAATCGGCATCTCCTAAACCTGCTTGTACATCAGTATAATGTTTACCCGCTTGCACATTCATCGATATGGCATTGGCATTAGCAGAAATAAGTAATGCGCTCATTGCTCCTAATAATAAAAACTTTTTCATTATGATTACCCCAGCAAATAATTTTCCCAACTTATAATTATACAGCAAATTTATTAAACAATTTTACTGAGAATTGAAAGTCAATGTTTAGATTTTTCAATCTATGTAAATAAGTTACATCTATCAATACTATCGGTCTAATGGGTTTTATTAATAATTTTAATCTTGCTAAAGTGGAATTACAGTAAAAATTAACCATAATAAATATAAGGCTGTTCGCTTCGTTTTATTCACCCATGCTATTTTTTAATGTTCACTATTCCACAAATTGGAGAAGATGTGATGGAAAAGAAAAAGCTCACAACGGCGGCTGGTGCACCAGTTGTAGATAATAATAATGTAATAACAGCAGGACCTCGTGGTCCAATGTTACTACAAGATGTCTGGTTTTTAGAAAAACTTGCCCATTTTGATCGTGAAGTTATTCCTGAAAGACGTATGCACGCAAAAGGCTCTGGTGCCTTTGGTACATTTACGGTCACTCACGATATTACGAAATATACTCGAGCTAAAATTTTCTCTGAAGTGGGTAAAAAAACAGAAATGTTTGCTCGTTTTTCAACAGTGGCGGGTGAACGTGGTGCAGCTGATGCTGAGCGCGATATTCGTGGATTTGCCTTAAAATTTTATACAGAAGAAGGTAACTGGGATATGGTGGGTAATAATACTCCTGTATTCTATCTACGTGATCCCCTTAAATTCCCTGATCTTAACCATATCGTAAAACGTGACCCTCGCACTAATATGCGTAATATGGCTTATAAATGGGATTTCTTTTCTCATTTACCAGAATCTCTACACCAATTAACTATCGATATGAGCGATCGTGGTTTACCTTTAAGCTATCGCTTTGTGCATGGTTTTGGTAGCCATACTTATAGCTTTATCAATAAAGATAATGAACGTTTCTGGGTTAAATTCCATTTCCGTTGCCAACAAGGCATCAAAAACTTAATGGATGATGAAGCGGAAGCTCTAGTAGGTAAAGATAGAGAAAGCTCTCAGCGTGATCTTTTTGAAGCCATTGAACGTGGTGATTATCCGCGTTGGAAGTTACAAATTCAGATCATGCCAGAAAAAGAGGCATCAACTGTGCCTTATAACCCATTTGATTTAACCAAAGTTTGGCCACATGCTGATTATCCACTCATGGATGTCGGTTACTTTGAGTTAAACCGTAATCCAGATAACTACTTCTCTGATGTTGAACAAGCTGCATTTAGCCCTGCGAATATTGTTCCAGGTATTAGTTTCTCACCAGATAAGATGTTACAAGGTCGTCTATTCTCTTATGGTGATGCACATCGTTACCGTTTAGGCGTTAACCATCATCAAATCCCTGTTAATGCCCCAAAATGCCCATTCCATAATTATCATCGTGATGGTGCTATGCGTGTTGATGGTAATAGTGGTAATGGTATTACTTATGAGCCAAATAGTGGCGGTGTGTTCCAAGAGCAACCTGACTTTAAAGAGCCACCACTTTCTATTGAAGGTGCAGCCGATCACTGGAACCATCGTGAAGATGAAGATTATTTCAGCCAACCTCGTGCACTGTATGAGCTATTAAGCGATGACGAGCATCAACGTATGTTTGCGCGTATTGCGGGCGAATTATCACAAGCAAGTAAAGAAACACAACAACGTCAAATCGACTTATTTACCAAAGTTCATCCTGAATATGGCGCTGGCGTTGAAAAAGCGATTAAAGTGTTAGAAGGGAAAGACGCTAAATAACCTGATAACAAGAAGCCCTGTGAGCAACTCGGCAAAATAATAAGGCGCCTGTAGTTTGGGCGCCTTTCTTAAAGTCGTTCGATAAAATCGCAATATCAATTTACTTGTTGCCCTTTCACCCACTGTTGCACTTGTTTACGAGAGATTTTGATCCCTCCATTCTTTAGCTGTTCTGGTAATAGTAAACAAGCGATGGGACGTTGAAAGCCTGCTAAACGCGTATGATACCATTGTGGTAATTGATTAATTGTCTCAATATCAGTATCAACAACAGCAACGGGACGTTGACCAAATTCAATATCGTCAATCGGGACAATAAATGTTTGGCGAACATTCGGGTGACTATTTAGCACCTTTTCAATATCTTCTGGCTGTATACCTTCACCCGCACTAAAAAACAGATTATCTAATCGCCCTAAAATGCACCATTCCCCCTCTTTAAAACAACCTCTATCCCGTGTTGCATACCAATCATCCTGGGTGTGTGATAACGGCTTTAATTGACCATCAAACCAATATCCTAATGCAACACTATCAGATTTGATCTGGATTTCATTATCCACTAATCTGACCGCTTTACCCTTTAATGGCGTACCAACTCCCGCTTTACCATCTGCGCGTTTTGCACAAACAGTAGAGGCCATTTCAGTCATGCCATAACCACACCAACACTGAATACCTTTACTTTCCGCACATTGGGTTAATTCAGTTGGGATCATCGCTCCCCCTAATAAAACCGCTTTTAATGTGATGGGCTGCGAACTATCCTGTTGTGTATTTTGTAATAAACGCCAAAGTTGCGTTGGCACTAAAGAAGCATGAGTACAGCCTTGCAAAGCAGCAATAAAGGGGTGCATATTACGCACTACCAAGGTAGCGCCTCGTAATAACCAACGCCAAAGAATTCCTTGCCCAGATACATGAAAGAGAGGTAAAGACAATAACCAACTGTCGCTTTTTTCAAAGGGTATCAATTCAAGAACACCTTCTGCACTACAAAGATGAGCTTGAAAAGTATGCACAGCGGCTTTAGGTAGACCTGATGATCCAGAGGTTAAGATCAGTGTTGCCATACGAGAAGATGCCCATGCGACACCTGCCATGTTATTTTTATCTTGATGTGATTTATTATTGAATTCGACACCAGAAAGATCGAGTAACCTCGCATCTAACTCAAGTGTTGATCCACTTAAATCAGCATAAAAATCGATGTTTAAATGGGGTAATAAATCATCAAGTAGAGACTTAGGGAGCTGAGGATCTAACGGTAATACTTTTGCACCGCATTGAAAAACAGCAAGTAGCGTAAAAACAACATGGATATGATTTTTACCACGTAGCAACACGGTACTTTTAGTATTAACACCCTGTTTCGCTAAATGGTTCGCCAATTGATTAATATGACAACTTAATTGTTGCCATGTTATAGGTGAATCACCGAATATGATGGCCGTTTCATTTGGGTTAAGCTGCGCCCAGTGATGCCACGGCCATTGTGTAAAATTAACTACTGTTGCCATACTGTCTTAAGCTGTTCAAGCGTGATAAGCGGAATATCTACATCTGGCCAACAACGAATAAGTTGTTGTTTGATAAGATCAACGGTATCTAAACCGGGAATAGAATCTGGTGTTAACCACTGAGCCACTCTTGCCAGTTGTGTCAATCCAAAGCTACTTTCAATACTCGAGCTAATAATCGCCTCTAGACCTAAAGCATGTGCTTGTTCAACGATAGATTGGCAACGAGCAAGACTTCCTACTAGCGTAGGCTTGATAACAATCGCCGTAACACCCTCTTGAGCTTTCACTTCAAAACCTTCATCACGCACAGTCTCATCCCAAGCAATATTGATACCTGTTGCTTGTGAAAAGGCGAGTGACTCTTCTGGGGTTTTGCATGGCTCTTCTAAAAATGCAATGCGGTCGCGCCATTGTGGGTTCACGTACTTGGCAAAACCTTCTGCTTTAGCTGGCGTCCAACTGCGATTGGCATCAAGCCTTAGTTTTAAGTCGGGGATCGCCTCTAGTAATAAGTTGACGACAATACCATCTCGTACCGCTTCATACAGACCGACCTTAACTTTAGCAACTTTCTCCCCGCTCATTTCATTAAGACTTAAAATTAAGTCATCAGGATCACCGTTGCATAAAGGTGCGGCACGATAATTGGCTTCTTCTGGTAAAGTGCCTTCAAGCTCTGCTAATGCGCAACTAATACCAAAAGCGACACTTGGCAATTCACTGTCAGTAGGATTTTCACCTAGACACCAAGCTGCTAGCCAAGATTGTGCGGCATCTTGTGCTTGTTCTAACGTTTCATGGCTAAACTCAGGAAGAGGTGAAATTTCACCCCAACCTTGTTTGCCATTTTGCTCTAAACAGACAAGAAAACCATCACGCGTTTTTAATCTTTGGTAGCGCAGAACAACACCTGCCTCCATTGGCAGGCTGAATGAATAGAGTTTGGCGTTTCGCATTATGGGTTACGTTTAAATTTAGTGAAATCAGGATGACGTTTTTCATTAAAAGCATTACGTCCTTCTTGACCTTCATCTGTCATATAAAACAGCATGGTTGCATTACCAGCCAATTCTTGCAGACCCGCTTGACCATCACAGTCAGCATTTAATGCTGCTTTCAAGCAACGTAGCGCCATTGGGCTATTTTCTAGCATTTCACGACACCAACGTACCGTTTCTTTTTCAAGAGAAGCATAAGGAACAACGGTATTTACCAATCCCATATCTAATGCTTCTTGCGCATTATATTGGCGGCATAAGAACCAGATTTCGCGAGCTTTCTTCTGCCCGACAATACGTGCCATATAAGAAGCACCCCATCCACCATCAAATGAGCCTACTTTAGGACCAGTTTGACCAAAAATGGCATTGTCTGCAGCAATGGTTAAATCACACATCATATGTAAGACATGACCACCACCAATGGAGTAGCCAGCCACCATAGCAACAACAGGTTTAGGACAAGTACGAATTTGGCGTTGGAAATCTAATACGTTTAAGTGGTGAGTGCCACTTTCATCACGGTATCCACCGTAGTCACCACGGATCTTTTGGTCACCACCGGCACAAAACGCTTTTTCGCCAGCACCAGTAAGAATAATAGTCCCAATTGAGTCATCGTAACGTGCATCGGCTAATGCTTGGATCATCTCTTTCACAGTCAAAGGACGGAAAGCATTACGCACTTGCGGGCGGTTAATCGTAATTTTGGCAATGCCATCGACAGATTTGTGGTAGAGGATATCTTCAAAACCTTCAGAACAATCCTGCCATTCAATCGGTGCATATAGCTTTTCTTCGCTCGGGTAAAGCATAATTAGGTTCCTTTAACCAAAGAGGGATAATACATGGTTTATCACCGCAGCATAAGCATCAGGCTGTGCCTGATGGGCATTATGACCAGCTTGCGGGATAGTCGTTAATGGCAGCGAATATTGCTGCGCTATTGATTGAAATTTTTTATCTTGCTCACCACACAACCAAATAAAGGGTAAGGTGAGTTGTTGTAATTCTGCAACTAACCAAGGCTGATGGCCTAAAGAGAGTGTTTCTAAACTTTCCGCAATACAAAAACCTGCATTACTACTGCGTTTTTCAACTAACAACTGACGCATTTCATCGCTTAAATCAGCAAATATAGGCTGTTGATACCATTGCGTTAATACATCATTAATAGGTTCATTGCGAAAACGCGCGGCCCAACGTTTATCATGTGCAATACGGTTTTGTCTTTCTATTGCATCATATAAACCTGGGTTTCCCCCTTCAACAATCAATCCCATTAATCCCGATGTTTCACCAAAACATGCGTGATACATCGCAATTCTGCCACCTAAAGAGTAACCAATCAGCCAGTAATGATTAATATCGTATTCTTTTAAAGTGTCATGGAGTAATGCACTCATCTCGACAAAATTATTTACCCCAATAGAGGCAGAGTTACCATGACGGGGCAAATCAATCACGAGTGAGGGATATTCATGGCAAGCCTTAATGACGGTCTCCCACTCATGACTGTCTCCTAATAGTCCATGCAACCAAACTAACCATGGCCCTTCGTTATGCGTGTTATATTGCCTACAAGCTAAAGTCATAAGCGGTTACCTGTTTTACCAACTGATTTAAGGTTTCAGCACCCTCAGTTTCATTGACAATCAATTCAATTAATGTTGTTTTGGCTTCCCCCTGCCAACATGCAGTCACTGTAGTAAACAGATCATCCCAACAGTTTGGTGCAACATAATCTAAACCAAACATGGCAGCAGCATGTTTAAAATTTAAAGCATGGGGCATACAGTAAAAACGCTCCCGCTCTGCCATAGGCGTCGGTAACATAGAGAATATCTGCCCACCATTGTTATTGACGATAATCACCACATTTGGGGCATAGACTTGTTGATGTAGTGCCAAACTATTTAAATCATATAATGCCGATAAATCACCCAAGATAGTTAACGTCGGTTTTTGAGTGGCTCGATGAACACCTGCTGAGGTTGAAAGTAATCCATCAATGCCACTAGCACCACGATTACTCATAACAGGATAGCCCTGTGGCAATTGTGCAAAAGCATCAATTAAGCGCACAATTAAACTATTGCCAACAAAAAGCTGCCCATTGTGAGGAAGTAAATGATCTAACTGATGAGCAACTTGTGCTTCACCAAAATAGTCTGTTACTTCAGTAACATGTTGATAAGTTTGTGTAGCAATATGACTTAATGACAACGCCCAAGGTAAATTATCAATAGCAGGATGTGCCGTTAACCATTGACTCGGGGATAAGGTAAACTTCTCCCCTTGATGATGCCCCGGATCTAAACGTCCCGGAATAGCATCAATCACCCAATACATTTGCGGTGAGCAATTCGCTTGCCATTGTAATAAGCGTTTGCCTGTTAAACTGGAGCCAAATTGGATCACTATTTCTGCTTGGTTTAATTCAGCCTTCACTTGTGGATTATTTAGCCATAAGTCAGCACAAGGTAGTGGTTGTCCAGTTTGTGATAACACATCACCTAACAGAGGCCATCCCAATTGTGAGGCCCATTTGGCAACGGCAATCCCCTCTTTCGCACTAATACGTCCAGCAATAACGACCCCTTTTTTCTGACGTAGTCGATCCCATTGAGGGTGTGTAGTCACAGAGGGAGAAAGCGTTTCTTGTAACCAAGGTTTATCACTTTGCCACCACTTTCCTAATGCTTGTGTCCATGGTGTGTCATGCTCTATATCATCACCATATAATGGCTCTGCAAAAGGGCAGTTTACATGCAAAGCACCATGCACAAGATTATTCATGGCATTATCTAATGTAGAAACCAGCCAACGTGCAGAAATATCTGCTGTAGGGCGTGGTAAAGAGAGTGTTTCTGAGGGATGACTGGCAAAAATACCTTGTTGGCGTATAGCCTGATTGGCGCCACAATTAATCAGTTCAGGCGGTCTATCTGCCGTAAGAAAAATCACCCGTTCACCAGTAAGTCCCGCTTCAATTAAAGCGGGGTATAAGTTTGCCACTGCGGTACCTGAGGTGACAATCACTGCAACAGGCTGTTGAGTGGCTTTTGCCAAACCTAATGCTAAGTGACCTAAACCACGCTCATCGAAATGCGTATGACAAATAAGTTTATGATTGGCGGCTGCCGCAAGCGTTAAAGGTGTTGAACGTGATCCGGGTGCGATACAGATATGACGTAAACCATGACGAGTCAAAGTTTCCAGTATAACTTTAGCCCATTGGCGATTAAACGAACTATTAGACATTGATCATCCCAATAACGAAAACCTGCAATGACTATTATAATATCTGTTCCTAAATACTTTTCCTTAGCCTAGTTCAATGAACAGAAGTTTTCGTTAAATAAATCGTGAAAAAGAACTCTGATAAGAGTGTATTATTTAAGCTAAAGTACTTATCTTTTTAGGCTTAATTTTTATCGTTAACAAAAAGATAGCAATAACACTAGCTAGCACAAGAATAACATTAATTTATTAACAAGATGCAGTGACGAGTTGAAAGTAGCACTAAATGGCATCCTAATCAGTACTACTTATCAACACCTAGTTTATATATTATGAGAGCCATTGGATAAACTGCAAAGAATTCAACACTCTTTTTCTAATAAAGTGCGTAAACCTGCTGCTTTATTTTCAATTTCAGCCCACTCTTGCAAAGGATCAGATCCCGCAACCACCCCTGCGCCCGCATAAAGCGTTAATGCATCATCATGCAATTCACCGCAACGCAGGCTAACCGCAAATTCGGCATGAGGCAAAGACAAATAGCCCGCAGAGCCAGCATACCAACGGCGTTCAAAAGGTTCATGTTGACGAATAAAAGTGCGCGCAATAGAGCGCGGTAAGCCACAAACAGCCGCGGTAGGTTGTAAACGCTGTAAACAATCCACATCATCAGCATGGATAAGTTTACCGTGGATATAGCGACGCAGATGTTGCACTTTACGTAAGCGGATCACATCTGCTGACGACACATCAATCCCTTCTATCCCACCTTGTAATCGCTGACAAATATCATCAACTACCACCAGATTTTCATGTTGATTTTTTTTATCGTTCATTAGCCAATCAGCAAATGCTCTGGCCTGTTGTTCATTATCAGAACTTGCCACAGTGCCCGCTAACGCTTCGGTATAAAGCACAAATTCATCGCGTTTATACAATCTTTCTGGTGATGAGCCCATAAAAGCATCAGTAGGTGAAAAAGCCAGCATATAATGATAGCAATGATGATTAACATCTCGACTTGCTTTCATAAATTGAATAGCTTTTAACGGATTATCTAAGCTTAAGCAGGTTGCCCGTGCAGGTACTACTTTTTCAAATACACCTTGATTGATTTCATCTAAAGCAATATTAAGATAGTCAGTCCATTGCTGTTGCGTTAACGAGTGCTCTACAGATGTTACTTTGACAGATAAAGGTGCAATATTCAGTGCATTTTTAAGTGAGCGAATAAAAGCAAGCGCACTTTGCTTATCTTCTTCTGCCAATAAATTAATATGGATCGACAGTTGTTGCTGACGTCTTATTTCAATACGAGGTAAAAAAAGGTAAGCATCATCCCCCTTTTCTTTATCAATACGCCCTGGAATAATGGTATCCCACGCGTTTAATCCCCAAATACGCACATCATCAGCATGCAATGAATGCCGATATGTTGCTAAAAATCGATGAGCATCACGGATATGATTAAAGCACTTAACTTGTCCACAAGCGGCTACTTCTTCGCTTTCATCACGATGTTGCCAATAAAATTGCGGGTAATACGTTTGTGCTGCTAGCCATGAAAGTAAGGAAAATGACACCTCTGATGGCAAGATAACTTTCAAATGTAAAAGATCATCTTGTGCTGTCAGATTTATATTTTTAACTTTTTCGTACAGTGTCGAAAACACAGGATTAACCTTTTCCACTCTAAATACCTACTACTAATGAAAAGAAAGATTATACGTCTCTATAAGAATTATCAAAGTGCTGATTAATTATAACCTTTGTCATTTATCAAACTTTTGTTGTTTTCATGTTACAAAGGAGAAGCATTGACCAGATAATCGCAAATGGAAAACAGATCACTTCTAAATTATGCCTTAATCATAACAAATAATTATACATAAGAGAGGTTATATGGATACAACCACCCTTGATCATATAGATAAAGTGATTGAACAATACCAACTTCCCGAAGTCACTCTTAGCTTAATTCTAGGTAAAAATATCGATCATGGACGTAGTGCGGGTATTTTTACACCTTATGATCTTAATAAAATCAAATCTTATATTGATAAAGTATTAAAATTACCTTATCAAAAAGACACTATTATTGAATTATTAGGCTACGAAGATATTAACATTTCCCAAATATCAGCTGAAACTATTCAAACCCTCTTCTTAAATATGAGAACACATGCCTTTGAATGGCAAAAAATTGAATACTCAGTAAAACAGCAAGCTATTGATTTAGAGATCACCGGTAGAGAAATCACGAGTACAGGTGAGCAACTATTGGCATTTATTAATAAAATGCCAATTATAAAAAAAATAAATAGGAAAATTGAAGATATCACACCAGAAGAACTCAGTTCAATAAAATATTCAACACAAGATAAAAAAGTGTCTAAGCAACTTGTTGCCATTTTAGAAAGCATGAAAAATGATATTAATGAGCAATATAATAATACCTTAAAAATAAAAAACATGATTTATGATTTTAGAATAGAAATTGTGGGAGGTGAAAATAGTAAAGGTAATATATGTCATTCAATTTATTATGATATCATTAATAAAAAGAAATATATTAATGATTTTTTTGATAATAGTGATGACTCACTAAATGAACAGAGAATTTTATTAGAAAATGAAATTGAAATATTAAAAAAAGAGTATCAACACTTCGTGAAACTCGCCTTTACGGGGTTAGCATTCGGTATTATTGGTGTGATCATTACTGGAGGGATCTTTGGTTCAAAAGCTGAAAAAATCCGTAAAAAAAGAAATGAAACAATAGAGAAACTACATAATATCAATAAAGGAATAAAACAACAATCAACTATTTCTGAGTGTTTACAACGTTTTCAAGTCGATTTAGACGAAATAGAACAATATATTGAAGATGCTGATATGTCTGTGGAGCATCTTCTTTATATGTGGCAAACAATTTTAACTGAAATTAATGCTTCATTAATTAATTTAAAAAAAATTGATAATGCAATGGAGTTAATTAGATTTAGTATTTATTTAGAAAAAATCATTGCACCTTGGTATATGGTGGTCGGTTACTCAAAGGAAATGATGGCGGTATTTGATGAAGCTTTATCCTCTTTTTATTCATCTAAATAACAAAAGGAAATGTTATGAATAGCGTAACTTCGCAATTACAGGAATTTGATTGCAATCAATTTTTCCATACTATTAAATCAATTAGAAAAATAACTTCTGAACTATTTGAACATGATAATATCTTAAATCATAATCTTATTACCATATCAATAAACAATAATAAAATTTATGATGAAATAATTATTTTCTCTATTCTGCTAAAAAGCCGGCTAAACCAGAAATTGTTAACAGGGATATTTAAAAATATTAATGAAATTAATCATGCAATGGCTGATAGAGAGTTGACACAGCAATTATCAGAAAAACTGCACCAAGAGAAAAAGTTTATTGAACAGTTATTTAAAGATGAATTAACTGAATCTATAGAAATTATAGAAAAGCACATCCGTTTTATTAATGATAAAAAACAGCTCTTAACAACCACCACTATTATTAGTGAAATAGATAAATTAATTAGAAATAAAGAAGAAATATCTATTGAAATCAATGAGAAAATTGCCAAGCAAAAGTTATCGATTAATGAAATTAAAGAACAACTCGATATAATTACTAAAAGTGAAGATATTATTTATAATAAAAATATCCTCGATTTTTTTACCTCTCACCTGCCAAGTAAACAGACAATTTCTAAACTGCAGTTGGCTTCTTCAGAAAAAGATATTCTCTCTGTTTTTATCGATCTGCTAAAGCAATTTTTTACCCATCTGGAGAAAGGGTTTTCTTACCAAAAACTGGTAGAGACACGTCATACTCTTATTGATAACTATTTGATACAGATAAAAAATCTAACCAAACTAGAACAGAAAAAACAAGCTCTCTTATTTACACTAAGTCGTTATTATGCAGTCACAGAAATCAATCAATATATTGATATGTTAAATCAACAATTATCGCTATTAGAGCAGTATTGGCATACATTAATAGAGCAACTGATACAATTAAAACGCAATCTTTCCGAGGCAAAAACCGTGCTCTCACCTCATCTTGTATTCCTTAATCACTTTTCACACCATTATCAATAATATTTTCACTAGCCAGACATCATAACCCCCTTAAAACAGGGGGTATGATTGGTATAGTAGATATAGAGCCGTTCAATATAATCTGGTGCATTCACTTTTTTATTTTAAAACGGAAAGTGTAATCCAGTATATATGCAATGATAGGAATAATAAAAATGAAGTGTATGACATAGGATATAAATAAAAAATCAGTAACCATTACTGAAGTATATTTATAATTAATAACTTGATATCCATTAAAATACCAAACAATCATATTGATTATATAGGGAATTAATAAATATATGATAAAACGGAATTTTTTATCAAAATTAATTTTTTTAATGAAAAATAGTGTGATTAAAGCAAGAGCTATCAGATAAGAAAAAAAACGAATATGATAATATTTTCTGTATTTCAATAACTATTTTAGAGTTTACAGAATAGGGATAAAGTTTAAAGAAAAACTCATGAACTGTTTCTAAGTAAAAAACAACAATACTTATAAATAGTGATATTAATGTGATAAAAAAACTAGATTTAATAAGCACCAGATATCCCTCTTCCCTCCACGTTTAGAGTAGTATAGATCAATTCTGTTCATAAATTAGTTCTATTATTTTTCCGCTTGAGCTCTAAGTACTACAAATTCAATTATCTGAATGTTGGGATCATTCCACAATTGAAACAACAGTGAATAAGGTCATCTTCAGGAACAAGTTTATCAAGGGGGATTGCTGCGAACAAAAATTGCTGGGGGAGGTATTCTTTTAACATATCGGTTAGCTCACTATTTGTACTAACCTGAGTAGATCAAAGTTCTAACTAAAAAACGGGGACTTTGTCAGTCATTTGAAGAGCCTGATAAAATATCAGGCTCTTTATCATAACAACGGGCAGATAAAAATTAATTTATCGCAGGTGCAATAATTGCAAAACGTGTCAGCTCAATCAATGGTTGTGGCCATACACCTAATACAACCACGATAATGGCGCAAACTAAAGTAATTAATGTTGCCATATTTTGTGATGTGGTCGTAACCGCTGGTGCATTATCGTTATCTGGTTTGCGTAAGAAAACGATAGCTGCAGCACGTAGATAGTAGAATAAACCTATCGCACTACCTAACACCACCATGCCTGTTAACCACCACAAACTTGAATCAATACCAGCAAGAATAACATACAGTTTACCAATAAAGCCTAATGTTATTGGTACCCCTGCCAGTGATAGCATCATTAATGACATCACGATGGCAGCAACAGGACGACGCCAGAAAAGCCCACGATAATCTTCAAGAGACTCTAATTCACCTTTATTGTACGGGCTAGAAGCCACAGCAATCGCACCAAATGCACCTAAACTTGCAAAGAGATAACCTGCTAAATAAATCTCAGCGGTTTCTTGTGCCAGTATAGGGCTATATTGCAAGACAATTAATGCAACCAGTAAATAACCAAGGTGAGAGACAGAAGAGTAACCGAGTAAACGTTTTACGTTCTTCTGAGTCAGCGCCATGATATTACCAAACAGGATAGAGGCAATAGCCATAAAGCCTAAGATCATGCGTAATGTTTCGCTATCCGCCGCCGGTGCTTCAAGGAATAAGCGCATCACTACCGCAAATATACCAATCTTGCTCGCTGTCGCTAAAAATGCACCTGTTGGTGCTGGTGCACCTTGGTATACATCCGGTGTCCATAATTGGAATGGGAATAAAGAGAGCTTAAAACCAATTCCCACTAACATCATGCCTAACCCAGCAAGTACTAATGGTTTATGGATATTGCTATCACTTAAACTTTGCCCCATCGCCGTAAAGGAGAGATTTCCTGCTTCAGCATAAAGTAGTGCCATACCAAATAACAAGAAAGAAGAGGCCGCCGCAGAAAGCAGCATATATTTAATGCTCGCTTCCAGTGAAGGACGTTGTTGGAAAGCATAACCAATCAGACCAAATAACGGCAATGTTAGTAACTCAATACCAATAAACATTGACGCCAAGTGGTGTGCAGAAGAGAGTAAAATACCGCCAATGACAGCAATCGCCACCAGCATATAAAACTCTTCTTTATTATCTTGATAGCCTTCCAACCAAGGATAAGCAAAAGCAACCGTGCCTAAACCAGCAATAATAGTTAATGCCGTGAAAAAGCTGGAATAACCATCTACATGGTAGAGGGTGGTCACATCAACTACGCCTAATGCATTAACGTAGTAAAGTGATCCGAGAGCGATGATAAAACCAGTTGCTGTCAAGGTGGCAATAGTAAAGTGATCGCGTCGCCACGCAATGGACAGCATCACAACCACCACCGTCAAGATGACGACTAACAGCGGTAGCATTGCGATCAATTGTTCAGGAGTTATTGTCATGGCGAATTACAGCCTTACTGTTGAAAGAGAAGCGGAATACCAAGTCTGGAGATTTTCCATTGCTGATATCGAAGTATCTAATACTGGTTGTGGGAAGAAGCCCAAAATAACCAATAAAACCACCAAGATAAACAGGATCAAAAATTCTCTCAGATTTAACCCTTTATAGGTTCTTTCTGCTGTTTTCGGTGAACCATAGTAAGCCTGTTGCATCATCCACAAAGCGTAGACAGAAGCAAAAACTAACCCAAAGACCGAAATAATAGTGATCAGCTTAAAGTGGCCATAAGTACCAAATAGGATCATAAACTCACCAACAAAGTTACCTGTTCCTGGCATACCTAAAGAGGCAACCGCAAAGAACAGTGAAAATGCTGGTAAGAAACGGATGCTTTTCCACAATCCACCCATTTGATTCATATCACGCGTACCTAAACGCTCATACAGCATGCCACACATGATAAACAGACCGGCAGCAGACAAACCATTGGTGATCATTTGAATAATCGCACCTTGGTAAGCCAAAACAGAGCCAGCATAAATCGCAATTACGATAAAGCCCATGTGAGAAATACTACTGTAAGCGGCCAGACGTTTAATATCCGTTTGACGGAATGCTAACAGTGCAGCGTAGAATACGGTGATTAAGCCTAGCCACATCGCAACAGGTGCCAGTAATGCAGACGCTTCTGGGAATAACGGTAAGTTAAAACGTAATAAACCGTAAGCGGCTGTTTTTAGCAAAATACCTGATAAGTCAACAGAGCCCGCCGTTGGTGCTTCTGCATGTGCATCAGCTAGCCAGCCATGAACGGGGACAATTGGCATTTTTACTGCGAATGCAGCAAAGAAGCCAAGCATCAGAATAAATTGCAGTTCACTACCTAATAAGGTGTGCGCTTGTAGTAAGGTGTCATAATTAAACGTCCAAATACCTGTTTTGCTGTAAAAAGCGACAGCTAAACCGATAATGGCCAGCAACATTAACAAGCCACTCGCCTGTGTATAAATAAAGAACTTAGTTGCTGCACTAACATGTTTTTCATCGCTACTTCCTTTATGTCCCCAAAGAGAGATAAGGAAATACATTGGGATCAACATCATTTCCCAAAAGAAGAAGAATAAGAACAAGTCAGTCGCTAAGAATACCCCCATAACACCTGCTAAGATCCACAGCAGGTTGAAATGGAAAGCCCCTTGAGATGGTTGATTTTCGCTCCATGAAGAGAGCACCGCTAAAATACCTAAAATAGCAGTTAATACCACCATCAATAATGACATGCCATCAAGTGCAAACTGAATATTAATCCCCAAAGCAGGGATCCACGGTACAAAGTAAAACTCTGTCCAGCGAGGTGCACCATCAACACTAATCAGTTGATAGTCACCTTGCAACCACAGTTGCACAGAAATAACGAGTGTTAATCCCATCGTCAGCAACGCAACCCAGCGAGGAACTTGCGAGCCGATTCGTTCAGCCTGCCAACTTAGCAGGCCACCGATGAAGGGAATAAGTATTAGCCAGGGTAATAACATGGCGCAATGTGTCCCTTAATTAAACCAGAAGCAGCAGAGCGATAACCAGCACTGCACCTAAACCGAGAGAAGCCGCATACCAACGCGCTAATCCGTTTTCACTGAAACTCAAGCCTTTATTGGCGCCTTTAAAGAGACAACCAAAGAGATTAAAGAATTGGTTAACAGGATCATTTTGGATAAGCCATGCCGCACCTTTATAAGGTTTGACAAACAGCACCTCATACAGTGCATCAAATCCCCATGCGTGGAACCACCATGTTGAGAAGAAACGCCCTGTTTTGGTATTTGCCACCTGAGAAACAAGTTGACGCTGTTTCAGGTATAACCATGCTGCAATGGCAACGCCTACAATCGCTACCACACCAGAAAGGATTTCTAATACATACTTACCTTCATGAGTAACGGTGCTTTCTGGGAAAACATCGCCTAACGGTTGGGTAATTAACGCCCCAATAAAGGTTGATAACAACGCTAATACCGCTAATGGGAAAGTATGAGTGAAGCCTTTAACTTGGTGTGCTTCGGTTTTGGTTTCACCATGGAATACGATGAAAATTAAACGGAAGGTATAAAGTGACGTAAAGAATGCGCCAATTAAACCTGCTAACATTAAATTGAAATGTCCGTTTGCGTACGTACCCCATAAGATTTCATCTTTACTGAAGAACCCTGCTGTTAACAGTGGTAATGCCGCTAAGGCACCTCCGCCAATTAAAAAGCATGCATAAACAAATGGGATCTTCTTACGTAACCCGCCCATCTTAAAGATATTCTGTTCATGATGGCAGGCAATAATCACTGAACCTGCAGATAAGAACAGTAATGCTTTAAAGAACGCGTGAGTCATTAAGTGGAAAATTGCGCCATCCCATGCTTGAGCACCCAACGCCAAGAACATATAACCAATTTGACTCATGGTTGAGTAAGCAAGAATACGCTTGATATCGGTTTGTACTAAAGCCGCAAAACCCGCTAATACTAATGTCACTGCACCAACGATACCGACTAATTCTAAGATATCAGGTGCCATTAAGAATAGCGCATTACTACGGGCAACTAAGTACACACCAGCGGTAACCATGGTGGCGGCGTGGATCAACGCAGAAACAGGTGTTGGACCGGCCATCGCATCCGCTAACCAAGTTTGTAATGGCAGTTGTGCTGATTTACCTACCGCACCCCCTAAGACCATTAACATTGCCCAGTTAATGATGCTTGATCCTGCGGTCAGTTGTTCAGGAGCCAATACCGCCATTTCGCGGAAACTTAGCGTACCTAATTGATCAAACAGGATAAACATACCGATAGCTAAGAAGACATCACCAATACGGGTAACAATAAATGCTTTCATTGCTGCCGCGCCATTAGCTGGGTTGTTATAGTAGAAACCAATTAATAAGTAACTACATAAACCAACCCCTTCCCAACCCATATACATCAGCATCATATTATCAGCCAATACTAAAACAACCATACTCGCGATAAATAAGTTGGTATAAGCAAAGAAGCGAGAATATCCTTCTTCACCACGCATATACCAAGATGCATACATATGAATAAGAAAACCAACGCCAGTGATAACACCTAGCATGGTTAATGATAGGCCATCAAGCACCAACGTAAATGGGATAGTAAAGTTCCCCGCTGACATCCAAGTCCAGAGTGTTAAGGCTTCTGTTTCTTGTCCGTGAGCAAAGAAATCTATCCCCACCCAAAGTGTCACTAAAGCTGATAAACCAACAGCGCCCGTGCCAATCCATGCTGATACATTTTCAGACCAACGACCACCTGAGAATGCGAGCAGTAAAAATCCCAGCAGTGGTAGCACAAAGGTTAAATAGAGTATATTCATCCGCGCATCTCACTGACTGTATCAATATTGAGGTTTTGGCGATGACGATGAAGTTGTAATAACAATGCCAAGCCAATACTTGCCTCTGCCGCTGCCAAACTGATTGCCAGAATATACATAATCTGACCATCTGTTTGACCCCAATAGCTACCACCAACCACAAAGGCTAGCGCAGCTGAATTAATCATAATTTCGAGTCCGATCAACATAAATAACAGGTTGCGGCGAAGTACTAAGCAAGTAAAACCTAACACAAATAGTACCGCAGCCAAGATCAAACCATGTTGAAGAGGTATCATTTTGGCTCCCCTACTTTTTCGTTTTCGACGAGATCGTCATGGCTCTGATCACGACCGATGTGATAAGCAACAATTAATCCTGACAATAAGAGAACGGAGGCTAACTCAACAGCCAGAATATAAGGCCCAAATAAGCTAATACCGACTTCTTTCGCCCCAATAATCTCGCCACTAATCTCACCATGAGTGACACTACTAATTGCATAAACCAATACAATTAACAGTACCAGAGACAAAATCGCCGGCCCTATCCAAAATCTAGGCTGTAACCATTTTCTCTCTTGCTCAACGACCGATTTTCCTAAGTTAAGCATCATCACAACGAATACGAATAGCACCATAATCGCGCCGGCGTAAACGATGATCTCTAAAGCACCTGCAAAATAGGCACCTAACGAGAAGAACACCACTGAAAGGCCAATTAATGAAACAATCAGATACAGCAGCGCGTGTACCGGATTGGTATGCGTTATTACTCTCAAAGTGGCAAGGATTGAAATCAGTCCTGCAATATAAAATGCAAATTCCATGAATATCGCTCCTTACGGTAACAGGCTTTTGACATCGATAGGTTTCGCTTCATCATCTGCTTCACCTTTATCTTTGCCATTAATCGCCATACCTGTTTTACGGTAAAAGTTATATTCAGGATATTTACCAGGCCCTGAAATTAATAAATCGTCTTTTTCATAAACCAGATCTTGACGCTTAAATTCACCCATTTCGAAATCAGGGGTTAATTGTAGAGCCGTTGTTGGACATGCTTCTTCACATAAGCCACAAAAGATACAACGCGAAAAGTTGATACGGAAAAACTCAGGATACCAACGACCATCTTCATGTTCTGCTTTTTGTAATGAGATACAACCAACAGGGCACACCGCTGCGCACAAGTTACAAGCAACACAACGCTCTTCACCATCAGGATCACGGGTCAATACAATACGTCCACGATAACGCGGTGCAACATTGACAGGTTCTTCCGGGTACATCTGCGTTTCGCGTTTGGCAAAGGCGTGTAAGCCAATCATCCAAATGCTGCGTACCTGGGTGCCGAAACCAGTCACTAACTCTTTTAAAGTCATGGTTCAATCACCCCTTATTGAGCGTTGTAGAGGATCACTGCAGCAGTGACCAACAGATTGATTAAAGTTAACGGTAAGCAGATCTTCCAACCAAAAGCCATCACTTGGTCATAACGCGGACGCGGTAATGATGCACGGATCAGAATAAACATCATCATGAAGAATCCTGTTTTCAGTGCAAACCAAACGAATGACGGTAAGAAAGGACCTTGCCAACCACCGAAGAATAACGTCACTATTAAGCCAGAAACGGCAACGATACCGATATATTCACCGACAAAGAACAGACCGAATTTCATACCGGAATATTCAATGTGATAACCATCAGCCAACTCTTGCTCTGCTTCGGGTTGGTCAAAAGGATGACGGTGACAAACGGCAACGCCAGCAATCGCAAAGGTAATAAAGCCAAAGAATTGTGGGATAATGTTCCACATATGGGCTTGCGAATTGACAATATCCGTTAAGTTAAACGAACCCGCTTGTGCCACAACACCTAAAATAGAAAGTCCTAAGAAAACCTCATAACTAACTGTTTGTGCTGAAGCACGCATTGCACCTAATAACGAATATTTATTGTTACTTGACCAGCCAGCAAATAAAACGGCATACACCGCTAAACCCGCTACCATCAAGAAAAATAAAATACCAATGTTTAAATCAGCCACAACCCAGGTTGAGCTAACTGGCACAATAGCAAATGACAATAATAAGGAAGAAAAGGCAATCACTGGTGCTATGGTAAAGATAAAGCGATCAGCAAATTTTGGGATCCAGTCCTCTTTAAAGAACATTTTGATCATATCCGCAATTAACTGTGCTGAACCTGCATAACCTACACGGTTAGGCCCATAACGGTTTTGGAATAACCCCAGTAGACGACGCTCCCCCATACTCATAAAAGCACCACAAGTGACAACCACCAGCAAGATCACCACGGCTTTTAAAACAGTGAGTAAAATCTCTGTAACTTCAGGAGATAACCAGCTCATTATGCAATACCCCGCAGTTGACGAACCGATACACCCACCAGTGATGGCGAAATGCCAGCCATCCCTAACGGAAGGCCAATTTGACCTCGAGTTAAGTGAGCACTGATTTTCACAGGTAAGGTGAATTCACGACCTTCGCAAGTAAACATCGCTTGTTGACCTTGAGATAATGCTAATGCGATGGCATCAGATTCACTCACGGTTAAATAAGCGTTGTCCATACGTTGTTGGATCACTTGTGAACGTTGCGATAACTCTTCGCTACCAAACAGACGATAGTAAGGAGCTACAACCCATTGATTTTCAACTAGGTTAAAGGCTGGTGGAATATCAGTGAAATAACCTAATGTGTTATCACTACATTCGATTAAGCGTACACCCGGATCACCAAAACGTAAGCTTCCCCCTACTTCAGACTGGAACTTATTCCATGCTTGTGGTGAGTTCCAACCCGGTGCCCATGCAAATGGAATTTGCTGGCGAGGAGCCGTTGGACTGTTGTTTCCTTCCATAGAGAAAGCAAATGGGCTATCGATATCTTTCGGTTGACGCTGTTCATGTACTGAAACATTTGCCAACATGGAAGTACGACCACTATAACGATGCGGTTCACGGGCTAATTTTTGACCACGAATACGGAATGATGCATTAGGTGCCGCATTCACAATACCGGCAAATTGCGGTAGACGCGTTGCACATAGCTCAATCACATGATCTAACTGCGTCCAGTCAAGATTACCTTCATGCCATTGTGAATCAACAGCACTTAGCCAACGCCAACTTTCATGCATCACCACTTCTTTGTTATAGAAAGAAGGTTCAAACACTTGGAAGTAACGTTGCGCTCTGCCCTCTTGACTCACCATAGTGCCATCACTTTCAGCAAAGGAGGAAGCAGGTAACACAAGGTGTGCTTTTTCCATGATCTCAGTTTGCTGATGGTCAATCACAATTAGGTGATCCACTTTAGCAATCGCGTCATCAATGACGTCGGCGGCAAAATGGCGATACAAGTCGTTTTCCATCACAATAGCGCTATCTGCTTGACCACTACGCATCACTTTCAATGCGTCATCCAGTGGTTTCGCTTTCATCATCGCCAGCCCCATGCTATTGGCATCATCTGCCACATAAGAGAGACCAACTTCGCTCCCCTTGGCTTTTAAGGCAAAAGCGATATTAGCAGCCGCTTTGATAACCTCTTCGCTACCCGCATGACTACCACTAATGATTAACGGTTTTTTCGCTTGCGATAAGGCTTGAACAATCATGTCAATCTGTTTATTCAACGCTTCATCTAAGCCATCAACCGCAGGGGCTTCACCATTAATATGATGAGCAATGGCAAAACCTAAACGCGCTTGTTCAACCACCGGCGCACGATAACTCCAAGCGGCAACATCATCCAGACGAGTTTCATCAACATGGGTGACAAACAGTGGATATTTCGCCCGTTGACCGATATTCATGATGGCGGCAATTTGCCAATCAGCCACTTTTTGTGCAGCAGCCATCTCACGTGCTTTACCTTTTACGGCTTGACGTACTGACAGTGCCATACGAGCACCTGTCTGTGTTAAGTCTTCACCTAACACCAGTACTGCGTCATAGTCTTCAATCTCACGGAGAGATGGAGTATAAACGCCACCTTTTTGTAAAATATCCAGCATTAAGGTCAAGCGAGCCTGCTCGGCAGCCGAAATACCACTATAGAAATTTTCAGCACCAACCACTTCACGTAAAGCAAAGTTGCTTTCAATACTGGCTCGTGGTGAGCCGATACCGACAACACGTTGCCCTTTCTTCAGCATTTCTGCAGCGGCTTGCGTTGCTTGTGCTGCACTGATTTCAAGCCAGTTACTGCCTAAACGTTTTTTAGGTTGACGAGGTCTACTCGCTAAATTGACATAACCGTAGCCAAAACGACCACGATCACAAAGGAAGTAACGGTTTACTGTACCGTTATAACGGTTTTCAATACGACGCAATTCACCATAGCGCTCACCTGGGCTGATATTGCAACCCATGCTACAACCTTGGCAAATACTAGGGGCAAACTGCATATCCCACTTACGGTTATAACGTGATGAGTGAGTTTTGTCAGTAAAGACACCCGTTGGACAAATCTCAACTAAGTTACCTGAGAATTCGCTCTCTAATGTGCCATCTTCAACCCGTCCAAAGAACACGTTGTTATGTGCACCAAAGACACCCAGATCAGTGCCATCAGCATAATCTTTGTAGTAACGAACACAGCGGTAACAAGCAATACAGCGGTTCATTTCATGAGAAATAAACGGCCCTAACTCTTGGTTTCTATGTGTACGCTTAGTAAAGCGATAGCGACGCATAGTATGACCTGTCATAACGGTCATATCTTGAAGGTGGCAGTTCCCCCCTTCTTCACAAACAGGACAATCGTGAGGATGGTTAGTCATATACCATTCAACAACGCTTTCGCGGAATTTTTTCGCTTCTTCGTCATCAATGGAGATAAACGTGCCATCAGCCGCAGGTGTCATACAAGACATTACCAAACGACCGCGGGTATCCTCAGCATTTTGATACTGCTTAACCGCACACTGGCGGCAAGCGCCAACGCTTCCCAGCGCTGGGTGCCAGCAAAAATAAGGAATATCTAAGCCTAAATTAAGACAGGCTTCTAACAGGTTATCAGCCCCGTTAACTTCATATTCTTTGCCGTCTACATGAATCGTAGCCATAGTCAGCATGCTTCCCAAAGGCCTGCATTGCAGGCGTTAAACCTAGAATGTATCGTGAAAAACTACCAGCGGCTTTTCAGCAAGTTAGGCTGAATACCACGGATAAGATTGGCATTGGTATAGTCTTCTTGAATAATGCCAGCCTCAAATTCTTCACGGAAATATTTGATTGCGCTTTGTAAAGGCTCTACTGCCCCTGGTGCGTGAGCACAGAATGTGTGCCCTGGGCTTAAAGAGCGGCAGAGGTGCTCAAGAGTCTCAATATCACCAGGACGACCTTGACCTTTTTCTATCGCGCGTAAGATTTCGACACTCCATGGCAAGCCATCACGACAAGGTGTACACCAGCCACAAGATTCGCGCGCAAAGAACTCTTCCAAGTTACGGGTTAATGAAACCATGTTAATTTCATTATCTACCGCCATCGCCAACGCAGTACCTAAACGGCTACCAGCTTTGGCGATCGTGCCAAAATCCATAGGGAGATCGAGATGATCTTCTGTTAAGAAATCCGTTCCTGCACCACCGGGTTGCCAAGCTTTTAATTTCAGCCCATCACGCACCCCCCCCGCATAATCTTCTAAGATTTCACGAGCTGTAGTACCAAAAGGTAATTCCCATAAGCCTGGATATTTCACGCGACCAGAGAATCCCATTAATTTGGTACCTGCATCTGGACTTTTACCGGCGCTTAAACCGATATACCAATCTTTGCCATGCTCAATAATCGCGGGTACGTTACACAGCGTTTCAACGTTATTCACGCAGGTAGGTTTTCCCCAAGCACCGGAGGTTGCAGGGAATGGCGGTTTCGAGCGAGGGTTAGCACGACGACCTTCCAGTGAGTTGATTAGTGCTGTTTCTTCACCACAGATATAACGACCTGCTCCTGTGTGAACAAATAGCTCAAAATCGATACCAGAGCCGAAGATATTTTTGCCTAAAAAACCTGCTGCTTTGGCTTCTTCAATAGCATGACGCAGGTGCTTAGCCGCTTCAATATATTCACCACGTAGGAAAATATAACCACGATAAGCTTTCAGTGCATGCGCACCGATAATCATCCCTTCGATTAACAGATGTGGCAGTTCTTCCATTAACAGGCGGTCTTTATAGGTTCCCGGCTCCATTTCATCTGCATTACAAAGGATGTAACGGATATTCATACTTTCATCTTTTGGCATCAGGCTCCATTTCAAGCCTGTTGAGAATCCAGCACCACCACGTCCTTTTAAGCCTGCATCTTTAACTTCAGAGGTCACCTCATCAGGTGCCATGCTTTTTAATGCTTTTTCTGCCGCTTTATAACCGTTTTTTGCACGGTATTCATCCAGCCATACTGGCTGACGATCATCACGTAAGCGCCACGTTAGCGGATGCGTTTCTGCGCTACGAATAATCGGTTTTGCTCCTGAAATTGCTGTCATGGATACTGCTCCAGTAACGTTTCAATCTCTTCAGGTTTAACAAAACTGTGAGTATCGTCATCTACCATCATAGTAGGACCTTTGTCACAGTTACCTAAACAACAGGTTGGCAGTAAGGTAAAACGACCATCTGGTGTTGTTTGGCCAGGAAGGATATTGAGGTGCTTCTCAATAGCTGCCTGAATGCCTTGATAACCTGTAATATGGCAAACCACACTGTCACAAAAACGAATAATGTGACGGCCGACGGGTTGGCGGAAAATTTGACTATAAAAGGTTGCTACCCCTTCTACATCGCTAGCCGGTATACCAAGCACATCGGCAATAGCATAGATAGCACCGTCTTCAACCCAACCTCGATTTTTTTGCACTATTTTCAGCGCTTCAATCGATGCAGCACGGGGATCTTCATAGTGATGTTTTTCTTGTTCAATTTCAGCACGCTCTTCTTGCGTTAAAACAAACGTGTTTTTCTTTGAATGAGTTACATCAACGATTTCAATCTTCGCGGCATCCTCTTTATGGTTTAATTCATTTTGCATGATTAACGATCCACATCCGACATTACAAAATCGATACTTCCCAGATAGACAATCAAGTCAGAAACCAGACTACCGCGGATAACCGCTGGGATTTGTTGCAGGTGAGCAAAACTTGGCGTACGAATACGCGTACGATAGCTCATCGTGCTGCCATCACTGGTTAAATAATAGCTGTTGATCCCTTTAGTGGCTTCCACCATCTGGAATGATTCATTCGCAGGCATAACAGGGCCCCATGAAACCTGTAAGAAGTGGTTAATCATGGTTTCAATATGCTGTAATGTGCGCTCTTTTGGTGGCGGAGTCGTCAGTGGATGGTCGGCTTTAAATGGCCCTGCTGGCATATTTTTATAGCACTGCTCGAGAATACGTAAGCTTTGACGTAATTCTTCGACTTTCAGCATGACACGATCGTAACAGTCACCATTGCTTGCCACTGGAATTTCAAACTCAAAGTTTTCATACCCTGAGTATGGACGCCATTTACGCACGTCAAACTCAACCCCTGTAGCACGAAGCCCGGCACCCGTTACCCCCCAATCTAACGCTTCTTTAGCGTTATAAGAGGCAACACCAATGGTACGGCCTTTTAAAATGCTGTTTTGCAAGGCGGCTTTAACGTAAGAATCAAGACGTTTTGGCATCCAATCTAAGAATTCACGTAGTAAGCGTTCCCATCCTTTTGGTAAATCGTGGGCAACACCACCGATACGGAACCATGCCGGATGCATACGGAAACCGGTGATTGCTTCCACAATATCGTAAACTTTTTGACGATCAGTAAAGGCAAAGAATACCGGTGTCATCGCACCAACATCTTGGATAAAGGTACTGATATACAGTAAATGGCTATTAATACGAAATAGCTCAGACAGCATGACACGAATGACTTTAACGCGCTCAGGTACTTCAATACCGGCAAGCTTTTCCACCGCCAGTACATAAGGCATTTCGTTAACACAACCACCAAGGTATTCAATTCGGTCGGTATAAGGAATATAACTATGCCATGATTGACGCTCGCCCATTTTCTCTGCACCACGATGGTGATAACCAACATCAGGTACACAGTTGACGATTTCTTCGCCATCAAGTTGCAAAATAATACGGAATGCACCGTGAGAAGATGGGTGATTAGGACCAAGGTTTAAGAACATAAAGTCCTCATTCTCAGTACCGCGTTTCATTCCCCACTCTTCTGGTTTAAAGGTCAGTGATTCCATTTCCAGATCCTCTTTCTGCTTAGTCAGCACATAAGGATCAAATTCTGTCGCACGAGCGGGATAATCTTTACGCAGTGGATGACCTTCCCAATTCGGCAACATCATAATACGGCGTAGATTAGGGTGTCCGTTAAAGACGATCCCAAACATATCCCACACTTCACGCTCATACCAATTCGAGTTCGGAAAGATAGAAGTGAGAGTCGGTAGATTAAGATCTTTTTCACTTAATGCGACTTTCAGCATGATATCTTTATTACGATCGAGTGATATCAGATGATAGAAAACGGAAAAATCAGCTGCCGGCAAGCCTTGACGATGCGTGCGTACACGCTCATCAACGCCATGCAAGTCGTACAGCATGACATATGGTTTTGGTAAAGATTTGAGGTATTGCATAACCTCAATAAGTTGTTCCCGCTTAACCCATACCACTGGCATGCCGGTACGAGTCGGCTGGAATGTAAACGCATCTGGCCCAAATTTCTGACGCAGTTCGTTAACCACCTGATCATCAATATGATCGCTGGTTTCCCACGCTGGCCGTGCGCTATTTTGCGCTATCTGATCGGTCATTTCTATTCACCACAACTTTGATCAGGGTTACTATGATCGCAACACATTGCTCTGGTTACGTCTTAGGCAAAAGCCTTTAAATTTCGTCTGGAGTACGCAGATTTTTTACTGCGATCCGCTCACCGTGTTTTCTTTCTCGTTCTGACTGCATATTGGCACGGTAAACGCCTTGGTCGCCCACCACCCAAGATAATGGGCGACGTTCTTTACCAATGGACTCTTGTAATAACATCAATGCTTGCATATAAGCTTCTGGACGAGGTGGGCATCCTGGGATATACACATCAACAGGAATGAATTTATCAACACCTTGCACTACCGAATAGATGTCATACATACCACCAGAGTTAGCGCAAGCTCCCATGGAAATAACCCACTTAGGCTCTAGCATCTGATCGTATAAACGCTGAATAACGGGCGCCATCTTTGTAAAGCAGGTTCCTGCAACCACCATAAAGTCAGCTTGACGAGGGGAAGCACGTAATACTTCAGAACCAAAACGCGCTACGTCATGGACCGCAGTAAATGACGTCACCATTTCAACGTAACAACAGGAAAGACCAAAATTATATGGCCATAAAGAGTTTTTTCTGCCCCAGTTCACAACGTCATGTAACGCATGTTCCAGTTTTCCCATATACACGCTGCGATGAACGTGAGCATCTAACGGGTCACTGACAATTTCCTGTGATTGCAGGGGATAACGGTCATTCTCACCGTTCGGATCTATGCGGGTGAGCGTATAATCCATTTTTAATGCCTCGCTTATTACTGCTGCGGATGTTTGCCGCTGGTTAATCTGACATGGCTTTTACCCGCGGTTTCACGGCGAGAGCGAACTGGTGTCCAATTTAATGCACCAATACGAACCAAATAGAATAATCCAGCTAATAAAATTGCGATAAAGACAGCTGCTTCAATAAAGCCTAACCAGCCCACTTCACGTACGGAAACGGCCCAAGCATAAAGAAACAGTGCTTCAACATCGAAAATTACGAAAAACATGGCAACTAAATAGAATTTAGCTGACATGCGCAGACGAGCGCTGCCAACGGAATCAAGGCCAGATTCATAAGGAACATGTTTAGCCCTTGCTTGTGCACGGCCGCCTAAATAGCGGGCACCCAGCAACATGAGCGAACATAACCCCAATGCGCCTATTAAGAAGACAGCAAATGCCCAATAGTGGGCGATAACCTCGGTGGTCGTAGACATACTCATTGCTTACTCATCAAAGGTGGTGTCAATTAACCAACTCTTATCCGGCGGTTTACACCACATTTATTAATACGAAAAAAAAGGTAAAACAACAGACTTGCTAATTAAATAAATGATAACAATCTATTTAAACCTTTCTTCTTTTAAGGAAAACATTGTGATAACTCACTCAGTTTTCCGTCGCTTCTTAACAAATTTAACACTCATTTTTAACACCCAATTACTGGCCAATGCTAAAACGTGTCAGTCAACCTACAAATTTTCTGCTAACACGCTTAGTCTAACCGATAATTCGATTTTACTACACCAGTATCTCAGGAAAAACCTGACTCTATATAGGCAAATGTGCCTTATTTTTTTGATCAAACTCACAAAATAGTCGAAAAAATACATAATCAGTTTAAATTTTATCCAAATTTTAACAAATTAACTTTCCAATAATGTGGAGAAGGTCAAATATCCGTTTTCATTTGACTATTTATTCCCTGAAAACCTAGACAAACCTTTTATTTGTTAACAATTTCTACAAGCGTGTAACCCATCACACCTGCATACAATTTTTTAACAAAGCGACTGAGCGGGAAAAGAGAGGTGGATCACACTGTGATATACATTAATCTCTATAAATATTAAACCAATGTGACTATTTAAAAATAAAGCATAAAAAAACGGAAACAAATGCGTTTATAGCACCTGTTTCCGTTGATTGTGATATATCACTTTATTGTTTCGTTTGACTATTTTTAACCGTTAATATGGGTTATCCAAATAATCATGATAACAATATCACTCTGCGCCTTACTCTAAATCTAAAGAATGCGCTTCTTCAACTGAAGTGACAGTATAAGGCGTTTTCTTATTTTCGATGGCATTGAATACCGTTAATACAGCTTCGTTTTGCTCATCAAAATTACGATATAACCAGTACTGAGTCTCAGGCAAACGAGGTAACCCTTCGCTTTCGCCTAATATACGTAAATCAGCATTTTGCATTTCTAATGGACGAGCTGTGATCCCCACTTCGGCATTTACAGCAGCACGAACCGCAGATAAAGAAGTCGCTTCATACGCAATACGCCATTGAATACCTGCGTCATCTAGTGTATTTGTTGCCAACTGACGGAATGGGTTAGTTTCGTCCATGACCACTAAAGGAATAGGCTCATTCATTTGTAATTGGAAATCAGGGGCACAATGCCACAAAACAGGCGCTGTACGTAACGCTGTGCGTGGATGATGTCCAATACGTGCAGTGGTTAATGCTAAGTCGATTTCGTGGTTATCAAGCATAGTCTCAATAAATTGAGAACGCTTAATACGCACATCAACCGCTAAACGTGGATATACTGATGCGATACGATTTAACAAAAATGGTAGTAGTGTATCGACGGAATCATCAGATGCACCAATACGTAACTCACCTTCAGCATCACTATATGTTAATGAAGCAGTTGCATCATCATTAGCACGGAGAATTTGACGTGCATAGCCTAATAATTGTAAGCCATGCTCTGTTAACAGTTTATTACGACCATGACGGGCAAAGAGTTCTCTGCCGACTAATTGCTCTAAACGTTGCATCTGCTGACTGACTGCAGATTGAGTTCGACATACAGCGGCCGCAGCGGCTGCAAAAGTATTCAAATCTGCTACAGCAACAAACGTTCTAAGCAGATCGAGGTCGAGATTCATTATCGGACGATTTGCATTAATCATTGTTTATTCTTCACTTATTTTTGATTTTTAAATTACATATACCTGGTGTTTTTTATCAAAAGTCTAAATTGGACTTCCGATTCAGACAGTACCTTACTCTGAAAAAGAGAGCAAAGACATACTGAATACTTTACATTTGTTTGTTGTCGTTTACACCTCCTAGTTCGCAAGCAACTGCATTTTTTTGTAACAAATTAAATTTTATTATCATTCTAAGGATCTACAAGAAAGAACTGTATACCATCATTACAAGTTAGATGTAGATCATACAATGCTCTCTAGGAATACATAAATTTTAACATTTTTAAAATAATTTAAATTACCTTAACTGTGTATGCTATTTTAAGTATCCACCCTTATAAAATATATTTAAGATTTCAATTTAATTTATATAAAAACTATTTGATTGATATGAATAAAAATAGATTTAACCATATTATTTGAAAATTTAATATATTAAGTAAGATAATACAAATCCGATAAAATTATTCAATAATTGATTATGCAACATCTTATCAACGTCCCTCTCACATCTGGTTATTGTTAAAAAACGCACTAAAAACCCTCTCTTCACCAGCATAATGTTTTTGATTTTTATTCAAAATAAGAACATACCACCAGATTAAGTGATACTTTCAGTCATCAAAATAAGTTCTTTAGAATAAACTGACCTTTTACACCAAAAATTATCTAGCATCTTCAAAAGTTTGTAGTGTAAGAGTAGAGTGATAGAACAGTTAATTTGCTGGGACAGCCTTTTCATTTATATCTTCCCGAGATGTGTATGAGAAATATAAATGTCGCTATGTAGATAAAGTCATACCCGATTAGGTAAACGTGCTATGAATCAAATAAAAAAATCAAGTAAACTCGACCATGTTTGTTATGACATTCGAGGACCGGTTTTGCAAGAAGCAAAACGTCTGGAAGAAGAAGGTAATAAAGTATTAAAACTCAATATTGGTAACCCAGCACCTTTCGGTTTTGAAGCGCCAGATGAAATCTTAGTAGATGTTATTCGTAACCTACCTAGCTCTCAAGGCTATAGCGACTCTAAAGGGCTTTTTTCAGCACGTAAAGCCATCATGCAACATTACCAAGCCCGTGATATGCGTGATGTAACTGTTGAAGATATCTATATTGGTAACGGTGTTTCAGAGCTTATCGTACAAGCTATGCAAGCATTATTAAATGATGGCGATGAAATGCTAGTTCCTGCGCCTGATTACCCATTATGGACCGCTGCGGTTTCTCTTTCTGGGGGTAATGCTGTTCATTACATGTGTGATGAGCAACAAGGTTGGTTTCCTGGTTTAGATGATATCCGTCGTAAAATCTCCCCCAGAACGCGCGGTATTGTGATTATAAACCCTAACAATCCAACCGGCGCGGTATATAGCAAAGAGATTTTGCTGGAAATTGTTGAAATTGCCCGTCAACACAATTTGATTATTTTTGCTGACGAAATTTATGACAAAATTCTTTATGATGATGCCCAACATCACTCTATCGCCGCAATGGCACCTGATTTATTAACTGTTACCTTTAACGGTTTATCGAAAACCTATCGTGTTGCAGGATTCCGCCAAGGTTGGATGGTACTTAATGGCCCGAAAAAACAAGCAAAAGGCTATATTGAAGGCTTAAATATGCTGGCATCTATGCGCTTATGTGCCAACGTGCCGATGCAACACGCGATCCAAACAGCATTGGGTGGCTATCAAAGTATCAGTGAATTTATTCTACCCGGAGGCCGTTTATACGAGCAACGCAACCGCGCATGGGAGCTTATCAATCAAATTCCAGGGGTTTCTTGCGTTAAACCAATGGGAGCGTTGTATATGTTCCCTAAAATAGACTTAAATCGTTATAGTATTAAAGATGACCAAAAAATGATCCTCGATTTACTATTACAAGAAAAAGTCTTATTAGTGCAAGGTACTGCATTTAACTGGCCCCACCCTGATCATTTCCGTATTGTGACACTCCCCCGTGAGAATGATTTAGAGATGGCGATTCAAAAATTTGGTCGTTTTATTGTCGGCTACCATCAATAGTTATTATTAATAAAGATAAAACGCAATATCACTGAGGTTATATTGCGTTTTTTTATTTTCTTACTGATCACCGTTTACATCTAGTGTCTATCCACTCACAATAATCTCTTCAATCACGCTATTGGGAGATATTATGAGTTACTTTTTTGCCCACCTTTCTCGTTTAAAGCTAATTACACGCTGGCCTCTGATGCGTAATATTCGCCAAGAAAATGTCTCTGAGCATAGTTTACAAGTGGCTTTTGTTGCCCATGCATTAGCGGTGATTAAAAATCGTAAATTTGATGGCAATGTCAACGCCGAGCGTATTGCACTACAAGCAATGTATCATGATGCCAATGAGGTTATCACCGGTGATATGCCAACTCCTATTAAATACCACAATCCACAAATTGCTCATGAATATAAAAAAATAGAAAAATATGCTCAGCAAAAATTGATTGAAATGTTACCCGAAGAGTTACAAGAAGATTTTCGCCCTCTTATCGATGAGCAATTACATAGTGAGGAAGAAACTTTTATTGTCAAACAAGCTGATAGTTTATGTGCCTATTTAAAATGCCTTGAAGAGTTAGCTGCGGGTAATAGCGAATTTAATTTGGCCAAAAATCGTTTAGAAAAAACGTTAGCAGAAAGACATAGCCCTGAGATGGACTATTTTATGAAAGTATTTGTACCAGGCTTTAGTTTATCCCTAGATGAGATCAGTGAGTAAGTCGCAAAAACGCCGTTTATAATAAATGAAACTAAACGGCGTTTTTGCAAAAGATAACCGATTAAAATGGGAATAATAGCGGTATTAAGAAAACGCTAATCAACATCACAATGATGGTAAAAGGCACCCCTATTTTAATAAAATCAGCAAATTTATAACCACCAGGCTCAAGGATCAGGGTATTAACCGGGGATGATACAGGTGTCATAAACGCCGCCGATGCAGCAACACCAATAACCATTGCAAAAGGTAACGGAGAGACATTCATTTGATGAGCTGCTGCTATTGCAATCGGTGCCATTAACACCGCCGTTGCCGTATTAGAGATAAATAAACCAATAGTGGCACAAAGTACAAATAAACAGACTAACATAACCTGTGGCCCAGCATTCCCTGCTACATCCATAAGTCCATTAACGATAAGCTCGATACCCCCAGTTTTTTGCAATGCAGCCGCAAAAGGCATCATCCCGACAATCAAGATAATACTTGGCCAATGAATAGAACGATAAGCACTTTCCATATCTATACAGCGAAATTTTCCCATCAATAAGCAAGCAATTAACGCGGCAATAAAGTTAGGTACTTCATTGGTCACCATTAATGCAACCATTAATGCTAATGAAAAAAGTGCATGTGGTGCTTGCGATGAGGCCGGTGCAACAGTATCAATTTCAGCCGCTAAATTTAATACAATAAAATTACGCGGTTTTGTCGAAAGTATACGAATTAATTTCCAATCACCAATAACCAGTAACACATCTCCCAGACGTAATGGCTCATCAACAATTTTCCCCGGTAAAGCACTCCCTTCACGGCGAATAGCCACAACGTTTAGCCCATAACGTGTACGGAATTTGATTTCTCTTAATGATTTTCCTAATAATTCTGAATCAGGGTTCATAGAGACTTCCGCTAATCCCACATCACGAGATTGCTCAGAAAAATACTCTCCACGTAACACCATCGGCTCTAACATTTGTTCACGACAGAACTCTCGTAAATCTACCTCACTTGCTGACATATCCACTAATAGGACATCTCGCTCTCTTAATTCAGTGCCTCCCGTCGCACTGACCATAACACGCCGAAAACGCCTCCAGCGTTCAATACCGACAACGTTTGCTCCATAGCGAGAGCGTAAATGTAATTCATCTAGAGAGTGACCAATCAGTGGTGAACCTTTACGTATGGCTAAGCGACGTGCACGCCCTGCTAATTGGTAATCACGGATAAGATCACGAAAAGTACGACGATAAACCTCTTTTTGCTTACCCCCTTCACTTGAACCTAACCAACGACGTACCACCAGCATATATAACACACCCGCAACTAATACAGCGATCCCTATTGGGGTAATAGAGAAAAACTGAAAACTGGGTAGCCCTTCCCTAACTAATTCACTATTAACCACCATATTAGGCGGTGTCGCAACTAGGGTCATTAAACCACTAATTAACCCCGCAAAGCCAAGAGGCATCATTAATCGACTGGGAGAAGTTTTCATCCGTGCCGCCACACTGAGCACCACAGGAATAAAAATAGCCACCACCCCTGTCGAGCTCATAAAAGCCCCTAAACTTGCAACACAGATCATTAATAGCACCAGCATTTTTACTTCGCTACTACCCGCAACTCGTACTAGCCAATCTCCCATTTGATATGCCACACCTGTTCTTACTAATCCTTCCCCAATAACAAAAAGGGCCGCAATCAGTAATACGTTCGGATCGCTAAATCCTACCGTGGCTTCATTTAATGAGAGTGTGCCGCTAAGAACAAAAGCGACGATGACAAGTAAAGCGACCACATCCATGCGGATTTTGTTGGTCGTAAAAAGGACAATAGCTATCAATAGCAGGCTTAAAACCCATAATAATTCGCTATTCAAAATGGCCTCGATCAGCAATAAGTGAAAACAGATTAATACGTCAATTCACTGCATTGATAAGTAGACCATTTTTACCAATATAAATCTCGTTATATGATCAAATAAATGATTAACATTTATGCTTAATAACGACTTGCTGATTTTCTTTGTCAATTTGTAAATCATTTAATGAATCAATGATTAAATCAATTTCATTACGACGAGGAAGGGAAATCGGAGCATGTACGGCAATAACCTGACACCCGGCATCTAAACCAGCATAAATACCTGCAGCAGCATCTTCAAAAACCACACACTCTTCGGGAGCCAAGCCTAATTTTTTTGCCCCTAAAAGGTAAGGCTCAGGGTTGGGTTTCCCTTGAGTGATACATTCTGCCGTCACCCAATGTTTAGGCTCAGGAATACCAGTAACTGACTGACGAGTAGAGGCAATTGGTACTGTGCCTGAGGTGACAATTGCCCAAGGGATCGCTAAGTCGTTTAAGCGATTAATGAGTTCGATAGCCCCCGGAAGAGGGGCTAATCCTTCTGTTTGTGTCGCTTCTAACTTTTCTAGCCAACGAAAAGTCTCTTCAATCTGTGCTTGCGTGGCATTAGGCATAAAATGACGAATCGACTCAATGGCCGGCTTTCCATGGATATAGTTATTAATTTCTTGTGCTGATACCCCTACTCGCTCACCAAATAGTGCCCAACAGTATTCAACAACAGGCAATGAATCCACTAATGTACCATCTAAATCAAAAAGAAAGCCTTTACAGGTGATTGTCATATTTTATGCCTACCTTATCGTGATGCGTTAATAATTACGCATTCAGTATTTGTTGGATCTCAACACTGCTTAGGTGATATTGACGTGGACAGGCTAACCAAACAGCCAGCATTCTTTGGTATTTCTCCCACATAGGCGTTTGAGAGTTAAAACCATGACTACCACTATCAAAATGCGTATATCGCCCTTCAGTATTGACCATAAAGCGTACATAGCTAAGATAACGAGATTCTGTTGCTGCATCAAAGCCCATAAATGCCACTCGACGAGCATCCGGCATTTCTGGTGATTTTAAATTTTCTCGAGAAACTTGCAATGCATGGTACATTTCCATGATGTTAATAATGGTTCGGCAGGTCTCTTCTGACATCTCATCAAAATCGCGGTCTAATTCACGTAATTGTAATCCATAACCACGTTCAATAATTGTCTGATAGCGACGATAACGTTCAGCGTTATCAGGATCCATCATAGTCATCATTTTATATTGATTAGAGAGGATCAAGCGTTGTGCGTGTGTCATTTCCATCATTAATTCTCCAAAGAAATTATTGGAGAGAGCATGGCATTAATCAAAACACTTGAGTAGTGCTAACAACACGTTTTTTGATCTAAACAGGGGTAATTTTAATCCATTAAATAACCCATGAAGAAGGTAGAACAAATGTTCTACACATCATCAAGAAAAGAGCGATCAAGTTGCTTAAAAGCACGTTTAAGCAAATGCGCTAATGAGAGATAGGTTGGCGTCTTTTCTACTGGGGCTAATGCAATACCCGCTTGCTCAAATTTTTCACGAATTTCATAAAACCAATTGAGTAACACAGCGGGTAATGGCGTTGCAGCGCGTTTTCCTAACCACCATAATCCTTGCATTGGCAGGCTACAGGCAAAAAGTGCAGTAGTGATCGCCGGCCCCAAATCGCCACCTAATGCAATTTGCCAGGTTAATGTAAAAATAGCGATAGGAGGCATATAACGTATGCCAAAACGCGTTGCTTTTATCATTCTATTTTCAGGAAAAACTGGGGCTAATTGCTTCTCAACCGGCCAGGTTTTTAGATACTCGTTCCCTAGGCGTAACTTTTTGAAGAAACCTGGGGGAGTCACTGTCGGTTCGTTCATAATGACCTCAATCAATTTTTTCTATAACTTTTAAAAAACATCTATAAAGAATAAAAATCTTTTAGTAGAATTAAGTATATTTTGTCTTTGTTGCCTTTACTCTGTATCCTGTGCTCATTCTAAAGGTTTGTGGCAATAAAGCGCTATATTTTGTTTGCCGGCGTGATTTTCAACCCTTTTCGCCGATTTTCGGGCAAAAATTTTGGGGTGAATAAAAATCGTCCAATTGATGATTGGCAACTATAATTAGCATCAAGTTTTTTACCCTAAGCATGATGCGTATCATTAATGTCATCATAGTAATGCGATAGGCTTTTATGAGTGACGTTTTATTAACCATCGTCTTTATAATATAAAAGACACTACGACAACAAGATAAATAGGTAATTCCATGTCAAGTAAGCTGGTGCTGGTACTGAACTGCGGTAGTTCTTCTCTTAAGTTTGCAATTATTAACCCAGAAAATGGTGAAGAATTCCTTTCAGGCTTGGCTGAGTGCTTCAACCTTCCTGAAGCCCGCCTGAAGTGGAAAATGGATGGTCAGAAACATGAAGCGGCTTTAGGCGCTGGTGCTGCCCACAGCGAAGCATTAAACTTTATTGTTAATACTATTCTGGCTGAAAAACCAGAACTTTCACAACAAATCGCAGCAATTGGTCATCGTATTGTTCACGGTGGCGAGAAATTTACTAAATCTGTCGTCATTACTGACGAAGTCATCAAAGGTATTGAGGCGGCTATTCCATTTGCCCCATTACATAACCCAGCTCACCTTATTGGTATTGAAGAAGCGCGTAAAGCCTTCCCTCATTTAATTAATAAAATGGTGGCAGTATTTGACACTGCATTCCACCAAACAATGCCAGAAGAAGCTTATCTGTATGCTCTGCCATACAGCTTATATAAAGATCACAGCATCCGCCGTTACGGTGCTCACGGAACTAGCCATTTCTTTGTTTCCCGTGAAGCAGCTAAAATGTTAAATAAACCTGTTGATGAACTGAACGTAATCACTTGCCATTTAGGTAATGGTGGTTCTGTTTCTGCTATTGTTAACGGTAAATGTGTTGATACTTCTATGGGTTTAACACCATTAGAAGGTTTAGTCATGGGTACTCGTAGTGGTGATATCGATCCTGCTATCGTGTTCCATTTACATGACACTTTAGGTATGAGCGTTGAAGATATTAATAAACTGCTCACTAAAGAATCTGGTTTATTAGGTTTAACGGAAGTTACTAGTGACTGCCGTTATGTTGAAGATAACTACGAAACAAAAGCTGATGCTAAACGTGCAATGGACGTTTACTGCCATCGCTTAGCAAAATATATCGGTTCTTATTGTGCACTGATGGAAGGTCGTTTAGATGCCATTATCTTCACTGGGGGTATCGGTGAAAATGCAGCAATGGTTCGTGAATTATCACTGAAAAAACTCGCTCTATTAGGTTTTGAAGTTGATCATCAGCGTAACTTAGATGCACGTTTCGGTAAATCAGGCACCATCACTACCGATAACAGCCGTCTTGCTGTTGTTATCCCAACTAACGAAGAGTTAGTTATCGCTCAGGATGCTAGCCGCCTGACAGCTTAAGTTTTTTGATGTACTGCCAGTGTTATGCTGGCAGTACTGTTTCACATAACGAGCAACCGATATTTAAAGAGGTTTCCGTGTCCCGTACAATTATGCTAGTCCCAACTGATACACGTGTAGGTTTAACCAGCGTCAGCTTGGGTGTAATCCGTTCTATGGAACAAAAAGGCGTTCTCCTTAGTGTATTCAAACCTATCGCACAGCCTCGTGTTAAAGGCGCATTAGATCAAACCACTGCGATTATCCGCTCTCACTCCACAATTCAATCCGCAGAACCTTTAAATATGGATTACGTTGAGTCATTACTCAGCTCCAATAAAAAAGATGTTCTGATGGAAGAAATTGTTGCTAGATATCACGAAAATACTGCTGATGCAGAAGTTGTACTGATTGAAGGCTTAGTGCCAATGCGTAAGCACCCTTTTGCACAATCTTTAAACTATGAGATTGCCAAAACATTAGGTGCTGAAATTGTTTTCGTTACTGCATTAGGCAACAACACCGCTGAGCAGTTAAAAGAGCGCATTGAATTTGCTCGTGCTGAATTTGGTGGTGTAAAAAATCAAAATATCACAGGTGTGATTGTTAATAAATTAAATGCCCCTGTGGATGATCAAGGTCGTACTCGCCCTGATTTATCAGAAATTTTTGATGACTCAAGCAAAGCGATTATCTCTAATATCGATTTAAATACCATCGAAAAAAATAGCCCACTTCCTTTATTGGGTTGCATTCCATGGAACTTCGATTTAATCGCTACTCGTGCTACAGATATGGCAAAACACTTAAATGCGACTATCGTCAATAAAGGTGATATTGAAACTCGTCGTATTAAGTCTGTGACTTTCTGTGCTCGTAGTATTCCACATATGTTAGAGCATTTCCGCCCAGGTTCATTGCTTGTCACTTCTGCCGATCGCCCAGATGTGTTAGTTTCAGCATGTCTTGCTGCAATGAATGGCGTTGAAATCGGTGCTATCTTACTCACAGGTGGTTACCAAATCGATGCACCAATTAAACAATTGTGTGAGCGTGCATTTGAAACTGGTCTACCTATCTTTATGGTTAATTCAAACACTTGGCAGACTTCATTAAATCTGCAAAGCTTTAGCTTAGAAGTGCCAGCAGATGACCATGAGCGTATCGAAAAAATTCAGAACTATGTTGCTCAACATATCAATAACCAATGGATTGATTCACTGACAGCAAACTCTGAACGTCCTAATCGTTTATCACCACCAGCATTCCGTTATCAATTAACGGAATTAGCTCGTAAGGCGAAAAAACGCATCGTATTACCTGAAGGTGATGAACCTCGTACCGTTAAAGCCGCGTCTATTTGTGCTGAACGTGGTATCGCAACCTGTGTACTGTTAGGTGATCCTGAAGAAATTCGTCGTGTTGCTGCAGCACAAGGTGTTGAATTAGGTACAGGTATTGAACTCGTCAATCCTAAAGAAGTACGTGAAATTTATGTACCTCGCTTAGTTGAACTGCGTAAAAACAAAGGTATGACAGAAGTTGTTGCTCGTGAACAGTTAGAAGATAACGTTGTTCTCGGTACCTTAATGTTAGAAAAAGGCGTCGTTGATGGTCTTGTTTCTGGCGCTGTTCATACAACCGCTAACACTATTCGCCCACCACTACAGTTAATTAAAACTGCACCCGGTAGCTCATTAGTGTCTTCTGTGTTCTTTATGCTATTACCAGAACAAGTCTATGTTTATGGTGACTGCGCAATTAACCCAGATCCAACCGCAGAACAACTGGCTGAAATCGCTATTCAATCTGCAGACTCAGCAAAAGCGTTTGGTATCGACCCACGCGTTGCGATGATCTCTTACTCTACAGGTAACTCAGGTGCTGGCAGTGACGTTGAAAAAGTGCGAGAAGCAACTCGTTTAGCACAAGAAAAACGTCCAGATCTGATTATTGATGGTCCTTTACAATACGATGCGGCTGTAATGGCTGACGTTGCTAAATCTAAAGCACCAAACTCACCTGTTGCGGGTAAAGCAACTGTGTTTATCTTCCCTGATCTAAACACCGGTAACACTACCTATAAAGCAGTACAACGTTCAGCAGACTTGGTTTCCATTGGACCAATGTTACAAGGTATGCGTAAACCTGTTAACGACCTTTCTCGTGGCGCGTTAGTCGATGATATCGTCTACACTGTTGCATTAACTGCAATTCAAGCAAGCCAACAAGAAAATGCCTAATTATTGAATTCACTTCAATAAATTATAAAAACGCCAGATTATCACTGGCGTTTTTTTATAATGGTTGATAAATCAAAGAACGCATTACAAACCCCACTTATAAAACAAAATAACCCATTGATTTAATAAATCTTTTTAGCTTTGTTTTGCCAAAATAAACAGAGACACACGGCTATTTT